>JAZNXH010000124.1:0-2230 GCA_045593785.1 Lachnospiraceae bacterium | reverse complement strand
CTTTCCGGTGGTGAATTGCAGAAGCTTGTACTGGCACGTGCTATCTACAAAAACGGTTCTATCCTTGTATTGGATGAGCCTACGGCCGCACTGGACCCCATTGCGGAAAACAATTTGTACCTCAAATACCGTGAATTAACCCAAGGTAAGACTTCCATCTATATATCCCATCGTTTTGCTTCTACACGTTTCTGTGACCGCATCATATTGCTCGGTGACGGCGTGATACAGGAAAGTGGAAGTCATGAAGAACTGATGGCACAGAACGGTCAGTACGCTTATATGTTTGGTGTACAGAGTAAGTACTATAAGGAGGGCGAGAACCATGCGTAAATTCAGTATAACAAGAAAAGCACTGCGTGTTTACGCAGCCTATAATCCGAAGTATTTTCCGCTGGTATTTTTACTGACAGTGTTCAATAATCTTGCTCCCTACTTTAACCTTTGGATGTCGGCGGAGATTGTCACCGCACTTTACGAGTCACGCAGTAAGGAAGAGATATACCGTCTGGTATTGATTACTCTGATTGGAAGTCTCTTGATTCGTGTTATTGGTGCGGCTTTAACGCGAAGCGTGAATACCCAGATGGAAATATTGAATAACAATGAGGCAGCAGCTTTTAACCGGAAAACCCTGTCCATGGATTATGATAAGCTGGAAAATCCGGATATTCGTCAACACAGACGAAATATCACGGAGAATGCATATATTAACTATTATGGTGTCACAAATATGCGGATGGGTGTCGGTTATATTCTGCAGGAAGTGATAAGCATTGTGTTTGCACTGGTTCTTTTTGTAGAGATGGTGAGCTTAATTGTTACGATTGGATTCGGCCTGGTAAGTATTTTGCTGTTGGTACTTCTGGTAGCATCAGTGACCATGAATATACTGTGCCAGTCCCGCCGTTCCAAGAAGGTGGGCGAGGCTTGGAATGAGGTGGGTAAGCTGATGCTGGATGAGAATCGGTTAGGTCGCGGATATGATCTTAGTGGTATGGATAACCGGATTTACTGTCAGCAACTGCTGATGGATAAAATATCCGGCGAGACATCAAAACGCCATCTGGAGACATTTACATATGCAAACAACAAAGATGTGAAGTATTCCATTCCGGTGATGTTCTTCCAACGTTTGTCGGAGTTGGTATCTTATTTAATTATCTGCTTTTACTGTGTATCGGGGGCGTTTCCGGTGGGTGCTGTTATCAAGTACGTAGGTTATCTGGCGAACCTGACAGGCAGTATCGGAAACCTGTTCTATTATATGCAGGAGGTGGAAGTAAACGAAAAATTCCTTCAGGTATATCTGGATTATTTCGATATCAAGAATGATATGTACCAGGGCAGTTTGGCGGTAGAAAAGCGTAGTGACAAAAAGTTTGATGTAGAGTTTAAGAATGTAAGCTTTCAGTATCCGGGTTCGGAACAGTATGCTTTGAAGAACATAAGCTTAAGCCTCAATGTGGGTGAGCGGCTTGCGGTGGTGGGTATGAACGGTAGCGGAAAGACCACCTTTATTAAGCTCCTTTGTCGTCTGTATGATCCTACCGAAGGCGAGATTACCATGAACGATTTTAATATCCGTAAGTACGATTATCGGCAGTATCTTGACATCTTTTCTGTGGTATTTCAGGATTATCATCTTCTGGCCATGCCGCTGGGTAACAATGTGGCCTCTGCGGCAAGTTGGGATGCAGAAAAGGTTGAGCGTTTGTTGGAGGAAGTGGGATTCGGCGAACGCTACAGCGAAATGCCAAAGAAATTGGAGACACCGCTGTATAAGAATTTTGATGAAGACGGTGTGAATATCTCGGGTGGTGAAGCACAGAAGATTGCGCTGGCAAGAGCGCTCTATAAAGATGCACCGTTCATCATCTTAGACGAACCCACGGCAGCGCTTGACCCCATTGCCGAGGCAGAAATCTATGCAAAATTCGATGAGATTGTGGGTGATAAGACTGCAATTTATATCAGTCACCGTTTGTCCTCCTGTCGTTTTTGTGATAAAATTGCAGTATTCCATGAGGGTGAGATTGTTCAGGTCGGCACTCATGAGGAACTGTTGCAGGATGAGAGGGGTAAGTACTATGAACTGTGGAATGCACAGGCACAGTATTATACAACGTAACAAAAATGGGAGAATTTGTGTTGGAGGTTGCAAATGGCTAGGGCAGTATCACGTATTCCTTGACAAATCAAAAAATGTAACATATGATGTTAATAATAT
>JAZNXH010000123.1:0-9103 GCA_045593785.1 Lachnospiraceae bacterium | reverse complement strand
GAGGTAATTACCAATAAAGCACCGGGCGAGGTTCGCTCAGTGCTGTTTTTGCTTACACGAATGGTGCGTTTTGCCGGCGGTCAGACGTCCATTTTGCGCATTGGTACCGAGCTGGCAAAGCTCGGAGTGGAAGTTGGCTATGGCGTCTACAAAAATCAGAGTAAGGAAGAGATGGAACTGTGTGCGTCCTCCAATCTGAAAGGATATCAGGGTGAACTTTATACGAAACAGGATATCGTACGTATGGTGAAGAATCCGCAGGAGCAGCCGGATGTTGTCATTGCGTCGTCTTGGGATACCGTACATTATGTAAAAAAGTTTCACAGTTACCGGATGTATTTTGTACAGGATTTTGAACCGTATTTTTACCCGTTCGGCGATAAATTCCTGATGGCAAAAAAGACGTATGAACAGGGCCTTCATATGGTGAGTCTCGGAAACTGGAACAAAAAAGAGATTGAGAAACACTGTGAGCCGGTTTCGCCGATTGAATGTGTGGAATTCCCGTGCGAATTGACCGAGTATCCGCATGTGGCCCGTGATTATGCTGCGTATACAGAGAAGAAGAAACTGGTGATGGCAGTATATTTGAAATACTACGGAAAGCGGCTTCCGAGTATCATACAGTATATGCTTGGTAAGGTAAAAGATGCACTGGAACAGCGTGACGGAATTACGCTTGATATCCGGTATTTCGGCGAGGCGAAAAGTTTCATTCCGAAAAACGGCGTCAATGTCGGGATGCTGAGTAAAGAAGAACTGAACCGCCTGTATACGGAAGCAGACTTTGGTATGGTGGCATCCCTGAGCAACATTTCTCTGATTCCGTATGAGATGCTGGCAACCGGTCTTCCGTTGATTGAGTTTGAAGACGGAACGTTCAAAGACTTCTTTCCGGAGAATTGTGCGTTGCTTACCTCGCTTTCATGGAAGGATTTATATCTGCAGATAAAGAACTGTCTGGATGAACCGGTACGGCTGCAGATGTACGACGCGAATGCGAGTGCATATCTGGAGACACTGAGCTGGGAAAAGACCGGAAAACAGTTTTATGATATTTTGACCGGATTGCAGGGATAGGAGAAGAAGGGAAAACTATGCAGCTTCCGACCGGATTTTTGCAAAGTGAATATCGGAACGGATACTTCGTTGATGAGAAGATGAAAAAAGTCTGGGCGGTGGAGCTGGAACTCTTAGAACAGTTTCAGACACTCTGTGAGCGGCATCAGCTTCGGTATTACGCCATCGGCGGGACGCTTTTAGGTGCCGTAAGGCACAAGGGTTTTATCCCGTGGGATGATGATATTGATGTCGGGATGCTGAGAGCAGATTATGACCGTTTTCTTCAACTGTGCGAGAACGAATTGGAATATCCGTACTGTCTGGTTACGCCGATGAATGATGACTGCTGTCGTGCGCACGCACAGATACGGCATTGTGAGACGACAGGATATCCTTCGGTGGACGAAAAATTGTCCTGTAACAAAGGGATATTTATTGATATATTCCCGTTGGACGGCATTGCGGATTCTGCGCTTGCATTCCGGGTACAGATGTGGCAGATGAAACTGTTGAACCGTGTGTTGGTCAATTACTATTATTTTGATACGATGCACAGCAATCCACCGATGATCAAGTCGTTGTTTCATCGGGCGGTATGTGTGGTGATGAAGGTATTTGGAACCAAGCGGGTGTATGCTTGCTTTGACCGGATTGCAGCGCGGTATTCGAAACGCCCTGTGAAGCAGGTCGGAGAGATTAGTATATTGTTTGACGATCACCGGTATCACTGGCCGGTGGCAGTGTTTGAAGAAACGGTTTTACTTCCGTTTGAACACTTAATGATTGCTGCACCAAAAGGATGGGATGAATTTCTGACGCATACGTTTGGAAACTATGCGGAAGTACCGGAGAATAAAAAAGAACGTGCCCTGCATACGGATATGGTCTTCGACCCGGAAAAACCGTATAACAGAGCAACGTGATAGTTAATATGCATTTGGACTGATAAAACCTTTAAATACAGTAAGAATCAGAATGCGGATATCCAATGTAAGGCGCCAGTTCTCGATGTAGTACAGATCGTGCTCAATGCGCTTACGAATCGAGGTGTCGCCACGATACCCGTTAATCTGTGCCCAACCGGTCATACCCGGTCGAACTTGATGTTTGATCATGTAACGGGGGATCTCTTCTTTGAACTTGGCAACAAAGAATGGACGTTCCGGACGCGGTCCGACAAGGCTCATATTGCCGATAAGTACATTGAATAACTGCGGCAGCTCGTCGATGCTGGTCTTGCGGATGATGCGGCCGATGCGGGTGACGCGGGCATCGCCGGCAGTGGTCCATGCCTTTTTCTCTTTGGATTCTGACTGAACTACCATGGAACGGAACTTGTACATGGTGAACTCTTTGTTATGGAGTCCGACACGGGTTTGTTTGAACAGCACCGGTCCGGGAGAACTTGCCTTAATCAGGATGGCGGTTACAAGCATCACCGGAGAGAACAGGATGATGGCAAAGATGGAACCAACCAGATCGACCGAACGTTTCAAAACACGATTCCAGAAATTCGTGAGCGGAACATTGCGGATGTTAATTGCGGGGAGTCCTGCAAGATCTTCAAAAACCGGATTGGTCGGGATAACATTGCGGTAGTCCGGAATAAACTTGGTATGGATACCGGATTTTTCGCAGAGATCCACGATGGAAGGCAGGATATCGTAGTGATTCATGCTCACTGCGATTGCAATCTCATCAAAACTGTGTTCTGTCAGAAACTGTTCCAGTTCTGCGATGGTGCCGACAACCGGAATTTTTTTGTACATGGTTCCGATTTCCATATAATCATCCAGAATACCATATACGTAATAACCCCATTGCGGGTTGGCACGGATACGGTCAATGTAGCCTTCGGCAGCGTGACTGTATCCGACAATCAGAACATGCTTGATGTTTTTGCCGCGAAGTCTCAAAGCGCGCAGGATGCGGTCGAGAATATAACGGAACAGGAAGCAGACTGCGGTATTCAGAAGAATGAAAAGAATCATGAACTTACGAGAGAGGTTGGATTCGCGTTCCACGAAGTTCAGGATGAAGTTAAAGTATAAAAAACCGAGTGCGTTTGCCTGAATTGCCTTGGAGAGGTCGTTGAAGATCATACGACCGCGCTTAGGGCGGTAGAGCCCCGAGGTGGAATATAAGATAAGAAATCCCGGAATCAGGTAAATCAGATAGGAAGCATAATGCTCGATACTGTAAAAACCAATCGATGATTCGACGGCAAAGAAGTCAAATATGGTCAACAAATCAAAACGCAGGAAATAGGATAACAGGTAACAGCCTGCAATTAGCACTGCGTCGATGATGATATGAATCTGGTTAAATGTGCGCTGGTTATCTTTAATCATGCGTGGGTATTCTCTCAATAGCTGGATTTATCATATGCGGTGCATAGCATACACTGCATATTACGCATAGCATATCACGGATTTGTAAATATATCAAACAGAACATGATTTTTTCAAATTGTGTTCACAGACTATACACAGGTGGAAAATACAATGTGTCTTACAGACGGGCGAAAGGAGCTCAATATATGAACGAAACTTGGGAAAACAATAATATAGAAGCAAATGCTGTGCAGACAGAGGCACCGGAAGTAATAAAGGAAGAAAAAACAGAGCGGGAAACTGTACAGGCGGAAGAAACAGTGGCGGTAGCAGAAACGGAAGGGATAACTGCGACAGAACCGCAGCACGAAGAATTGCAGGCACAGCCTGAGATACCGGGTCAGAATCTGCAATATCAGAATGTAAATCAGCCGTATTACGGTCAGGCACCGCAGGAGGGATATGGTAATCCGGCATATCAGCAGAATCCGCAGCAGGGATATCCGTATGGTGCGCCTGTGTATCCGTACAATAACCCGGCGTACCGGAATCCGTACTACAACCCGGCATATCAGCAGATGAATCCCATATACCAGCAGATGCCGCCGGTTTATCAAAAACAACCGAAGCAAAAAAAGAAACCCGGTAAGTTTGCTAAGTTTCTGGGCGTTGCGGCAGCAGCACTTCTGTTTGGGGTGATTGCGGGCGGCAGTTTCCTCGGCGTGAATTGCCTATATAATTATCTGAATCCGCAGGAAGACGTAAGAGAGCAGATTATCATCGGAACCGATGGAAACCGCGCTGATGTATTGGAAGGCAACGATAAGATACAGAGCAGTACCGTAATTGAATCCCAGTATATTCAGGGAACGAGTGTAAGCGATATCGCAGAAGAAGCGATGCCGTCTACAGTGGCGATTAACTGTACTTTTACGACCGATTCGTGGTTTGGCCGTTATGAGACACCGGGAAGCGGTTCGGGTATTATTGTCGGGAAAAACGAAAAAGAACTTCTGATTGTAACGAACAACCATGTAATAGACGGTGCCAACACAATCAAAGTTATCTTGATTGACGAAACCGAGACAGAGGCGGTGGTGAAGGGAACGGCGGCCTCGACTGATCTTGCCGTAATTGCAGTGCCGTTGGAGAGCCTGACGGAGGAAACGTTGGGCGCGATTAAGATTGCCAAGCTTGGCAATTCGGATGATATCAAAGTCGGCGAGATGGTTGTTGCAATCGGCAATGCACTTGGCTACGGACAGTCTGTGACTGTCGGCTATATCAGTGCGAAGGATCGAGAAGTTACGGTGGACAATACCAAGATGACTCTGTTGCAGACGGATGCAGCCATCAATCCGGGTAACAGCGGCGGTGCACTTCTGAATCTGGAAGGAGAGGTTATCGGTATTAATTCCGTAAAATACGCAGACGAAGATGTAGAAGGTATGTGCTTTGCTATTCCGGTATCGAGAGTGGAAGATATCATCCAGAATCTGATGAACAGTTTGTCCGATGAGGAAAAGGGATACCTTGGCGTCGGAGTCAATGATGTAACCGAGGCAATTGCAGAGTATTACAATTGGCCGGTGGGAGTATATGTAGTAAACTTCTCCGAGGACAGTGCTGCGGAAGAAGCGGGCATCAAGATTGGCGATATCATTACCGGTGTGAACGGAATTGTAGTAGAGACGGCAAATGAACTGATTGAACGTGTGACTACCAACCCTTACGGAACAACGGTAACCATTACACTCCAGAGAAATATAGATGGAGAGTATCAGGAACTTGAATTTGAGGTTGTACTCCGTCAGAGTGCAGAGTTCAAAAATATGGAAAACTAACTGGCGGAGCGGATTGGCAAAGACCAATCCGCTCTTGTAATTATCCGGAATTCATGATAGAATGCAACGTGCGTTTGAGCAGCACGGATGGTCGCGCCGAGAGGTGAGGAAAGTCCGGGCTTCATAGGGCAGGATGCCGGATAACGTCCGGTGGAGGTGACTCCAAGGCCAGTGCAACAGAAAAGAAACCGCCGCAGACTTGTCTGCGGTAAGGGTGGAATGGCGGTGTAAGAGACCACCGCTCCCGCGGTAACGTGTGGAGGCTGGGTAAACCCCATCCGAAGCCAGACGAAACAGGAGACGATACGGCGGCCCGTCGTGTCTCCGGGTACGTCGCGCCACACAGTTGTGTGGGAGCCGTCGGGTAACCGGCGGTAGAGATAGATGATCATCCAAGACAGAACCCGGCTTATAGTGCTGCTCAGCGTGTTATAATTTGTTACAGGAATAAGAACAAACAATGAAGAAAAATTAATAAAAAAAGGCTATCATTTTTGGGAAAACCGTGTTATAATACAGTCAGAGTTTTTCTTCTTCCATTTTCATATGATTAAAGACAAAGCCGTCAGGATATGTGATTACATAACTGACGGCTTTCAATGTATCTATTTTTCAGATGCAAGATAAGCGGCGGCATGACGCGCCAGATTGCGGTTGATGCGCGCGTTGTTGTAATGTCTTGCATATTCGACTTCATCAATTCCTTCAATATAATTCTCCGGAAAATTCTTGCGGATTCCCTGTGCTTTTAGAAGATTAACGGCTTTGTTATAAGCGACAGCGGCCTCTGCCTCGCTGCGGTAACGACCGACCAGAATGTCACCATTCAGATGAATCTTGACAGTATAGACATCATGACCTTTTCGCAATCCCTTGAACACACCATAATACCGATTGATAATTTCGATGTTGGCATAGCGGAAATCCAAGGGATCATTGTTGGCAAAAATATAGTCTCTGCCGGCAACGGCATAATTGCGGATACCGTACCGTGACAGGATGCTAAGCTGCATACCATAGTCCGCTACAAACAGATGTCCGCCCCGTCGCATGATCTTGTGATTCATATAGAAGAAAAGATCATCGACATCAAACTTCAACAGCGTTTCCGGGTCGAGACAATAATAAAAGAAGCGGTTGGCAAGATAGATCGGGTTACGACAGTATATATCGTGGTCGCGCAGGTTGAGAAGCATGACCCACTTGTCAAACGAGAGCGGGAGGGAACGTTCCGGGAAAGATTCAATCTCGTGCAACGGATCGGAAGAAAAATGATGTTTGTCAAACAGCAGTCTTGCGGCAAGCAAATAAGCGGCATGTGCAGTCTCTTCATCGGAAAAACTTCCGAGGCTGATATGCCGGCTGTGATAAGTGACGGAGGCGCGGAAATACGCAGTACCGTCTTTTTTTGTCGCATTGAATACTCCGGGGAGCGTTGCCATGACTCTTTCCTTCCATAAAATATAGGTCTTCTGTGAATATCGTAACGAAATCATGGTGGAAAAGCAAGCATATTTCATAAAGAAGCAGATACAAATGTAATGAATCTGTAATATGTTTGCAACAAAGTATGTGCACATCACACAAAAGGTAATAGGACAACTGTCCCGAGTCTCGTACAGGATGAACAAAATAAGACATTTGTCGAACGAAACTTGTTACTATAAACTGCCGAAAATGCCCAAGTCGTATTGACAGAAAATACCACCTGCTATAAAATTCAGGTTGTTTTGGGGCTTCCATATATAAGGGAAGTTATTAGGAAGGAATTATTTCATGAATACGGATAGTGCCCCCTTGGAAATCGCCAGCTACATTGTTCGCGAATCAGAAGGGAACGTAAATCAAAAAAAGAATAAGAATTATAAAAAGCTGTGCATCCGGATGGCGTGGATTGTTACATTGGTAGTAATGCTGGCTTGCGGTGGCTATGGCATTGCGCGTCAGGCTGCAGCACATGATACAACGGAGAATCCGGTACAGACAACAGCGGCAGGAATGGGAGAGCAGAATGCGGCAATCCCAGAAACCAATGAAGTGATTGCTGAGGTTGCAGAGGCTGCGGAAGCTGCAGATGCAGTAATGCGGGAAGTGGCATTTGCGGAAACTTCGGCAGAAGGTGCAGTGAAGTTTGGCATCCTGAGCGGAGACGAAGTGCTTCAGTTTATTGCACAGCAGGAAGTGACAGCAGATTACGAAGAAAATCTGTCAGGTTTGTTGTGGAATTATGAATTGATTGCGGATATCCAAAAGCGTGTGGCAGAGGCGGATGCGGAAGCCGAATTATTCTGCGATGAAGACTACCGTGAACTTCTTGTTACCATGGGCATGGATGCAGATTATGTATCGCAGGATCCGGAACTTCCGGAGTATCTGGTTAAGACATATAACCCGCAGATGGATATCGAACTGACCGAAGAAGAAATCTCGAATCTGCTTCGACTGGTTGAGGCAGAAGCGCCGGCGGAAGATATCTATGGTAAGATACTGGTGGCAAACGTGGTATTGAACCGCGTAAATCATGAAAAGATGGCAAATACGGTAACCGGCGTTATCTTTGAGAAAATCGGCGGAAGCGCGCAGTTCTCGCCGACCGCAATCAGCTGGTACTGGAATTCCATCCAGGTAACCGACAGCACCCGTGAGGCGGTAGCACGCTGCTTGAGCGGAGAGGATTACTCGAACGGTGCGTTGTATTTCTACGCATGGGAGAAGAATCCGAACAAGCACAAGACCTCGGCATGGATGCAGGATTTGGAATGTCTGTTCACACACGGCGGACACAGATTCTTCCGATAATAGATGTAGAAACAGAATCTCCGGTATGAACCGGAGATTTTTCATTTATAGAAACTTGTCATGCGTGGGAAGTTGTGCTATACTTGCGAAAAATGTTTGAAGGAGATCGGACAAATGGAAGACATCAGATATATCAGTACGCGCGGATGCGAAGGAAGCGTAACAGCATCCCAGGCAATCTTAAAGGGTATTGCAGAAGACGGCGGTCTTTATGTGCCTGCCACCCTGCCGGTACCGGGTTGGGATTTTGATGAATTGAAGAAGCTGGACTATCGCAGTCTGGCTTATGAAGTATTGAAGCAGTTCCTTACGGACTACACCGAAGAAGAACTCAAGAATTGTATCAACAAGGCATATGACGAGAAATTTGACGCGGCAGATATCGTTCCGATAAAGAAAGCAGGAGATGCTTATTACCTGGAGTTGTGGCACGGAGCGACCGCTGCGTTCAAGGACATGGCACTCTCCATGCTTCCGCACCTGATGGTAACGGCTGCAAAAAAGAACAACCTGAAAGACGATATCGTTATCCTAACCGCTACTTCCGGTGATACCGGTAAAGCAGCGCTTGCAGGCTTTGCAGACGTGCCGGGAACCAAGATTATTGTATTCTATCCGAAGGATGGAGTAAGTACCGTACAGGAGCGTCAGATGGTAACCCAGGAAGGCGACAATACCTGCGTTATCGCAGTTAAGGGTAACTTCGATGATGCACAGACCGGTGTGAAGAAACTCTTCACCGATCCGGCACTGGCAAAGAAGCTGGCGGATAACGGATACTGCTTCTCCTCCGCAAACTCGATTAATATCGGAAGACTGACACCGCAGGTAGTGTACTATGTATGGGCATATTGCAGACTGCTCGCAGAAGGTGCAGTGAAGAACGGCGTAGCAATCAACGTCGTTGTGCCGACCGGTAACTTCGGTAATATCCTTGCGGCATATTACGCAAAGTGTATCGGACTTCCGATTAATAAACTGATCTGTGCATCCAATGAAAATAAAGTACTGTATGATTTCTTTGCAAGCGGAACCTATGACAGAAAGCGTGAGTTCATCCTTACG
>JAZNXH010000122.1:0-4828 GCA_045593785.1 Lachnospiraceae bacterium | reverse complement strand
GCGAGAATGTCACACAGAAGTTCGCTGTCATCTTCTAAGGTTAAGGTAATCTGACCAAGATCATCATCCAAAGGATTGTTGGTCTTCTGATTGTCATTTGCCATGATTGTTCTCCATTCCTACAATTAGTTGTAAATCTTTGTTAGTCAAATATAGCAGAACCGGAGTTAAAATGCAACAGAATGATACAAAAATCAAAATATCGGTAAGAAATCTGGTGGAATTCATCCTGCGCTCCGGTGATCTTGATAACCGGCAGGGCGGCAGACGCGACAGCGTGGATGCGATGCAGCAGGGAAGCCGGATTCATAAGAAAATACAGAAAAGTATGGGAGCGGCATACCGTGCTGAGGTGCCGCTTAGCCTTACGGTGCCGCGAGAACTCGACGGAACTGCATTTGAGATCTGCGTGGAGGGCCGCGCAGACGGTATCTTTACGGATGAAGATGGTACGATTGTCATCGATGAGATTAAGGGTGTGTATCGTGAACTGTCAGCAATCGAAGAAGTGGTGCCGGTGCACCGCGCACAGGCGATGTGTTATGCCTATATGTACGAGTGTGAACGAAGAGGCAGGAGTGCAGAGAGCGCGTTTACTCCGGCAGAAGAACTGGGAATCCGCATCACATATTGCAATATCGAGACCGAGGGCGTGAAGCACTTCCCGGAAGTGTTTCCGTTTACAGAACTGGAAGCGTGGTTTGAGTCACTGATCGATGAGTACGGTAAGTGGGCTGCCTGGCAGTATCACTGGATCGAAAAGCGCAATGCAAGTATCAAACAGTTGCAGTTCCCATTTCCTTACCGGCCGGGACAGAAGGACCTCGTTGCCGGGGTGTACCGTACGATACAGCGGAAGAAAAAACTGTTTATCGAAGCACCAACCGGTGTCGGAAAGACCATATCAACCGTATTTCCTGCGGTAAAGTCGATGGGCGAAGGGCTGACGGAGAAGATCTTCTATACGACCGCAAAGACGATTACCCGAACGGTGGCAGAAGAGAGCTTCCGTATCATGAAAGAACAGGGACTGCTCTTCAAACTCGTAACCCTGACTGCAAAAGAGAAAATCTGTGTGCTGGAAAAGCCGGACTGCAATCCGGTTGCCTGCGAACGGGCAAAAGGGCACTATGACCGGGTGAACGAAGCGGTGTTTGACATGCTGATGCATGAGACGGAGATATCGCGTGAACTGATTGCACAGTACGCAGAGAAGCATTGTGTCTGTCCGTTCGAGATGTGTCTTGACGTGACGCTCTGGGCGGATGGTATCATCTGTGACTATAATTATGTATTTGACCCGAACGTATACTTAAGGAGGTTCTTTGCCAACGAAAAGCCGCAGGACTATGTGTTCTTAGCAGACGAGGCGCACAATCTCGTGGACCGTGCCAGAGAGATGTACAGTGCGGAGCTGGTAAAGCAGGACTTTCTGGATGTGAAGCGTCTGGTGCGCGACCGGAACCGTAAGTTTGTCCGTGCCATTGACGCGTGCAATGCGGAGATGCTTCGTATCAAACGTGAATGCGATGACTGCGAGGTGCTTGCGGATATCGACGCACTGGCGTTGAAACTGATGCGCATGATGACAGAATTCGACGAATTCTTACAGGAGCGCATGGATCCGGCAGAGAAAGAGACGATTTTCAAGCTGTATCTCGATGTGCGGCATTTCCTGCACATGTATGAACTGTTGGATGAGAATTATATCATCTTTGCGGACTACAACGAGCAGGAGGAGTTCCGTATCCGGCTGATGTGCATGGACCCGTCCGAGAACCTGAAAAACTGTTTTGCCAAGGGACGCAGTGCAGTGATGTTCTCGGCAACCTTACTTCCCATCCGGTATTACAAGGAGCAGCTTGGCGGAACGGAAGAGGACTATGCTGTGTATGCACCGTCGCCGTTTGAGACCGAGAACCGCTTGCTGATGATCGGGCGGGATGTCAGCACGAAGTACACGCGCCGCGGCGAAGGTGAGTACCGCAGAATCGCAGATTATATCAAGGCATTCACCGAGGCAAAGAAGGGGAATTACTTTGTGTTCTTCCCGTCGTATCAGATGATGAATGCGGTGGCAGAACTTGCAGAAGGCGAGATACCGGGACTGGTGATGCAGTCGTCGAACATGACGGAGCGGGAGAAGGAAGAATTCTTAGAGGCATTCGCGGAAGAGAATGACGAGACGCTGGTGGGATTCTGCGTGCTGGGTGGCATCTTCAGCGAAGGCATTGATTTAAAGAATGACCGCCTGATCGGTGCAGTAGTAGTCGGTACCGGGCTTCCGATGGTGTGCAACGAGCGCGAGCTGTTCCGCGGATTCTTCGACGAGCGGAACAATCATGGATTCGACTATGCGTATCTGTACAACGGCATGAACAAGGTACAGCAGGCAGCAGGGCGTGTCATCCGTACGATGGAGGACAGAGGTGCAATCCTGTTATTGGATGAACGATTCTTACAGCGACAGTATACAGACCTGTTCCCGCGCGAGTGGTATCCGCATGAGGTCGTGGATCTGAGAAGAATGCAGGAATTGCTGCGGGAGTTCTGGCAGAATGACGGAGCGCGATAGTGCAAAGAGAAAAATGCTACAGGTTCACCTTGCGGTGAGTTCCTGTAGCATTTCTTATTTCGTGTAGTTGTCTGTCTGTTATTCCACAGGAATTGTTTCATAATCTCCCGGATTTAACTTCAGTCTGTCAATCAAATCAATTAATACCGATTCATCATCCTTTATCGGTGCATTGGTATGAATCCACATGCTCAAACATCCCGGCAAACCGATGTCCTGATAAACCCATAAGGAATATTGATGGGAATAGTCCAGTTCCGCATAGTTTTCACCTTTGTCAGAGATACGTGTGTAGCAAATAATATCATTGACGGAGCCATCGTCTGCAGTGTAAGGAGCGCTGGGAGGATTTGCAAGGATATCATCCCGGGTATCGGTTATTAAGGTATATTGTACCTGATGTTCTTTGCCAATTTCTGTGCCCATAAGGTTTTCATAAACAATATCGTCACCTGCACCGCCATCAACATAATCTATCGTTATGCCATCGATGTAGGAATCTTTTGGTTTGAAATAAATACCGGGTCTTTGAATCTTAATTCCCGCAATACCGGCGTTTGCCCAAGCACTGGGAACATATTCTTTGATGTCCCACCAGTTTCCGCCTTCTTCAACAATGCCTACTTCCTGAGGGGCAGGTGCAATGCCGAATGCATCCGGATAAGAATCGTTCGCAGATGTGGTAAACGACTTAACTTCTACGGTTGGAACCGGAGTAGGGGTAGCAGTCGGCTCCGGGGTAGGAGTTGCAGTCGGTTCCGGAGTAGGGGTAGCGGTCGGCTCCGGAGTAGGAGTAGCCGTCGGTTCCGGAGTAGGAGTAGCGGTCGGCTCTGCAGCAGGAGTATCAGTCGGCTCTGCAACAGGAGTATCAGTCGGCTCTGCAGCAGGAGCATCGGTCGGTTCCGGAGTAGGAGTAGCGGTCGGCTCTGCAACCGGAGCATCCGTCGGTACGACGTCTGATACATTTTCTTGAGGAGTAGCGGTTGGTGCCGCATTGTCTACCTCGGGGGTGTTCTGGCATGCTGTCAGTGCAAATAAGAACAATGCAATGATTACCAGAAGAGCAAGTTTTTTCTTCATTTTTTCCTCCAATAGTTACTTGATAAGATAAAATATTGTAAAAATATAAACTTCAGAATCCGTTTTTACTGATACATCCGAATCTGATCCGGTGTACAGCTCAGACGGACATGATCCTTGATGCCGACCGGTTCGCCGTCGGTATGTAAGGAGCGTGCATCGTCAGAGGTAATCTCAACGGAATCACAGTCGAAGATCTCAACGCCTTTGATGCCGGTGTGCTTACTGATGAGTACGGACGGAAGCACTAAGAAGAGCTTCAGCTTGGAAACATCGTGAACGATTACAAGGGTCAGCTTGCGGTCTGCGTTGTTGGCAGAAGGAGCAAGCTTCAAACCACCGCCCTCATAGGGCTGTACCATGGAGGCGCAGAGCAACAGTCTATCGTAATGAATCGTCTCTTTATCATTGATTAGCAGGGTTGCGGGCTTGGACTTCAGCGCAAATATCTGCTTTACGGCAACGATATAGTAACAGAGCTTGCCAAGACCGAGACGGTTCAAGACGCGCTTTAACGGGGTCACCTGCACCTCGAAGCAGACATCTGCATCGTATCCGAAACCGGAGCTGACGTCGAATCGTCTGTCCGGAGTGCCGTCAAAGTACTGCAGGACGCCGTGATCCACCGGACGGATGTTCTCAGCGGACAGAATCCGGTCGAGTACCTGAAGCGGATCTTTGGGAAGACCTACACTTCGTACGAGGTCATTGCCGGAGCCGGTCGGAATACAACCGAAGACAATGTCCGAATAATCAGAAAATCCGTTGATGACTTCGTTCGCTGTACCGTCCCCGCCGACGGTGATGATGTGCTTCTCGCCGGGGTTATCTCTGCAGATGGCAGAAGAAATTTCAGTTGCATGACCGGGACGTTCGGTAAAGTATGCACGGTATTCTACATTTTTCTGCTTTAGTACCTGTTCGATCTCCAGCCAGACCTTGGCGGCCTTGCCGGTGCGGGAACAGGGATTCACGATGAAGTGGTACATTATGAACTCCTTAGTTTACTGTAACGGCTTAATTCCGCCTTCTTCACCGTATACGGCAAAGAAGTTGTATTCCTGTTCTTTGAGACGGTCAAGAAGCTTACCGAGCTTCTTCGGACGCTCGAACAGTGCGATGTCGTATTCGCCGCGGAGAGTATCTGCATACTTGGATGCCTCTACGAAGTTG
>JAZNXH010000121.1:0-3312 GCA_045593785.1 Lachnospiraceae bacterium | reverse complement strand
GAATCTTGCAGAGAAAGCAGAGTATTCTCAGCGCGGTGAAGAGGGTTCGGTAGAAATCCGCACCGGCAAATGAGTGGGTAGCTGGCGGTATGCCGATCACCAAGATGATGAACATTGAGAGAAGACACGGTGAAGATAAGCCGGTTATCAAGAAAGCGCTCGTAGAATTAGACGGCGCTCCGTTCAAGTATTTCGAAGCACACCGTGAGCAGTGGGCATTAGAGACCTGCTTCAAGTATCCGGGTGCTATCCAGTACTACGGACCGGCTGAGGTTTGTGATATCACTACCGTAACCCTCGCTCTCGAGCAGGCAAAATAAATTTTGACGCAAAATTTATTTCATAATTTGTCACATCCTAACACATAAAAGATTCAAGGAGTATCGTTTCTAAGAACGGTACTCCTTTTTTTGCATAAAACAGGAGCTGTCGCATTGCAACAGCTCCCAATATTCACTATGTACTTCTATCAAATTTTCAACTTTGATTCTTACTGTTCATCCTGCGTGCATGCAGCTTCATGATTACAAGCAGTCTCTGTCGTCGGCTGTACAACTACGACCGGAGCAGTATTATCGCTTGCAGCCATCTTGCCACCTAAAGCACCCATGATAAGGCTCTTAATATCAATGCCCATACCTGCACTGATACCTTCGGTAACCTGTGTCGTACCGTTTACGATATCAGACAACAGCTTTGCACTGTTTCCTTCGCCGTACATCGTGATCTTATCTACCTTGCTGAGCGGTTCTGCAACGTTCTTTGCAATCTCCGGAAGCGCACCCATAATCATCTCGATCACTGCGGCTTCACCGTACTTCTTCATTGCTTCAGCTTTCTTATCGATACCTTCTGCTTCTGCAAGTGATCTCAGACGGATTGCCTCTGCTTCTGCTTCACCGACTGCACGGATACCTTCTGCTTCGCGCTGACGCTCAATCATCTTCGCTTCTGCTTCCTTTGTACGACGGTACAATTCTGCTTCTGCTTCCTGTTCTGCTGCATATCGCTGTGCATCTGCTTTTGCACGAATCTCTGCATCCAAGGTCTGCTTTGCAACATCAACTTCCTTCGCTTTCAACTCTGCAGTACGTTCTGCACGAGCGATATCTGCATTCGCAGATGCAATTTCAATCGTTTTACGCTGTTCCTGCTCCTGAATGGAGTAAGCAGCATCTGCCTCTGCCTTCTTTACATCCGACTGTTGCTTCAACTCTGCCTGACGGATTGCCAATGAAGTCTGCTTTTCTGCGATTTCCATCTCAGACTGTACTTTTGCATCGTTTGCTTCCTTTGCAGCCTGTGCCTGTGCAATCGCAATATCACGGTCTGCCTGTGCCTTAGCAACAGCAGCACCCTTCTTAATCTGGGAGATATTATCGATACCAAGGTCATCGATTACATTGTTCTGGTCAGAGAAAGACTGAACATTGAACGAAATCATCTCAAGACCCATCTTCTGTAAGTCAGGAATTGCATTTTCCTGAACACGGTCACCGAATGCCTTACGGTCGGTTACCATTTCTTCCAAACGCATCTGACCTACGATTTCACGCATATTACCTTCAAGTGTGTCCTGAACGCGGCTGATAATCATCTGTTCACTTTCATTTAAGAAGAACTTCGAAGCAAGCGCCATCATCTCCTGACTCTGGCCGATACGAATCTTTACAGTCGCATCTACTTTTACATTGATGTACTCAGCATTCGGAACAAAATCTGTTGTCTTAACATCAACCGAGAACATCTTAAGAGACAACTTGTCAAGTCGCTCTAAGAACGGAATACGGATACCTGCTTTACCAATCAGGATTCGCGGCTTACGAAAACCGGAAATCATGTACGCAGTATCCGGCGGAGACTTCACATACCCCAATAAAGTAATCACTAGCAGTATCGCAATAACGACGCCGGCAATAATAAATAATTCTTGCATAACATACCCTTCCCTTTCTGGTTTTATATAGTAACCTTATTATACTTTACCACGCTACAAAAATAAATTACTATTTTAGCAAATTATGTGCCTTATTTTTCTCCGCACAGAAAAATAACTACTCTTTCTTGTTCTTCAACGCACGATACTGTTCTGCGTCAATCACTCCGGTTGCCAGCATCCGTTCTGACCAGAGTTGCAAAGTTTCTACCGCAATAGAGATGCGTTCCAACTCCTCTTGAATATAGACAAAGTCTTCCAACTCATCGCCTGTGATTTTACCGTCTACCGTAATCTCGATAAAACGCTCCTTCTGCTTTGTCATCGAATTCAAAGATGCCAGCATCTCAAGCACAATCTGAGAAAGATCTTTCACTTTTATCTCCGGTACATACTGCTGTCCAATCGGACACTGATTCGCGCAATAGTAATTGCATAGGTTGGGTTGTTTGTATTTCTCTGCCATCACCAGCACTTCGTCCGGATGCGGAAGTGAGCGTTCATTTTCGATCTTTTCGATTCGTTCCGGAGAAATACTCTCCAACAATTCGGAAGCTTCCTCTCGGGTAAGATCCAGAGCTTCCCTTGTTTTATGATAAATCGTTTTATTTTCTTTTGTTGATGCTCGCGCCATGGTATCTCCCTCTCATTCCTTTATCTTTCCGTTTGCAACGTTCGGTGCAATTATATTCTCATATGCAAAATCATATAACTCCTGTGAAGCACTTGCAATTGCGGATGCACGCTTTTTCACCTGTGTCAGATTCACACCTTTTTCTGACCACATTTTTCCGCCGTTTGCTCCATGTAACACCAACGGCTGGGTACGATCCATCGCATTCGCAAATTTTGCCTCTGCGGTTTCCCCTGCTTCAAACTCGTCCCACAACGCTCTGAACTTCTTTCCCTGATCCTCCGGCAACATAGAGAAAATATGATCCGCAGCTTCCAGTTCACGATCCTTCTGTGATACCTTTGCCTGTTCATCAAAAGCAAAGGTATCTCCGGCCTCAATCTCTACCAAATCATGTGCAAGTATCATCGTAACGGTTTTCAGCACATCAATCGGCTCCTCGGAATACTCGCTCAGCAGAATTGCCATCATCGCCATATGCCAGGCATGTTCTGCGTCATTCTCCCTTGTCACACCATCCGAGAGATAATTCTGTCGTATAATCTTCTTTTCCTTATCAATTTCCCGAATAAAGTCAAATTGCTTTTGGATCCGTTCTTTATCCATATTTCCTCCATCCCCCATTGAATGCATTTCTGTGTGCATTCAAATCTTACTTATTTCCTGCAAAACTACCTGCTGTATCAGCAAACACTGCCTTAACACCATCTTTTCTGCGGGAAGTCGCAACACGCTTCATCAA
>JAZNXH010000120.1:0-2514 GCA_045593785.1 Lachnospiraceae bacterium | reverse complement strand
TTTGTATATCCGGACAAAGTGTGGTATAATGGAATCCGTTAAGCAGACTGGAATTTGGAGATGTCATCATGGTAAGAAAAGCAACCGTAAAAGACGCTGAGCAATTAGCTATTTTGAATGACGAGTTCAATGGCGCAGGTGAAACAACCTTAGAGAACATTCGGAATTCCCTTAAGTATAATCAACAGGAAGTGGTTATTGTTGATGATGAAAACGGTGTGTTGACTGGCTTTGTTTGTGTTCAGTTGAAAAAATCATTCTGTTACGATGAATATATGCCCGAAATTACAGAAGTGTATGTTCGTCCTGCCTGCAGAAAAAAAGGTGTTGCAAGTGAAATGATTGCTTTTGCAGAGGATTATTGCGCCAGAAATTATCCCCTTCATAAATATGAACTTCTCACGGGAAGCGAAAATGTCATCGCCCAGTCACTATACAATAAACTCGGCTATATCGATGATTTCGAACTTCATTTATCCAAACGAGTGAAGAAATAATCCAAATCCAATTTATCCATCACACGTTAAAGCTCACTCCCATGCTCTTTATAACACCGCCCGAACCCCCTCGCCTCACCCTCAGGAAAAGGAGCCGGGCAAAGCGAGGACGGAGAGGGTAAAATAGCACGGGAGGCGAAACGCCTCCCCTACAATGGGACCGAAACGGATCGCTTCAACTGTAAAGGTTTCAAAGCCCTCTCAGTCACCTTCGGTGATAGCTCTCCCGGAGGGAGAGCTCAGTTTGTCAAAAAAGGTCGCCAAGGCGGCCTTTTTCTGATATACTGTAAGCGGGTGATAAAAATGCTGACAAAGGAAGAAGAGCAGCGGCAGGTAATCGAGATGTTGTGTACAGATATGCTGGTACCGCAGGATCATCTGCTGAGGAAGATAGATGCAGCGATAGATTTTAAGTACATCTACGGAATAGTAGAAGAACTTTATTGCGAAGACAACGGACGACCGAGCATCGACCCGGTGGTTCTATTCAAGTTGGTACTGATACAGCACCTGTTCGGAATCAGGTCTCTGAGGCAGACGATGCGAGAAGTGGAAGTGAATGTAGCGTACCGTTGGTTTCTGGGGTACACGATGTCACAGGCACTGCCACACTTTGCAACGGTAAGCTACGCATTCCGGCATCGGTTCACAGAAGAAGTAATTGAGAAAGTATTCCGGTGGATACTGGAAGAAATCGCACGAGCAGGATATCTGTCACCTGAAGTAGTGTTCGTAGATGGAACACACATTAAAGCGAATGCGAATCTGAAGAAGCATGTGAAGAAATCCATTCCGAAAGCTGCGAAAGTATATCAGGAACAGCTGCTGGAAGAAATCAATGCAGACCGTGCTGCACATAACAAGAAACCGCTTCACAAAGACGATGACGACGATAGTCCGAAAGGACAGGAAGAGAAAACGATCATTGAATCCACAACCGATCCTGAGAGCGGAGTATTTCACAAAGGCGAACACAGGAAATGCTTTGCCTACGAAGCACACACGATGTGTGAAAAGCACGGATATGTGCTGGAAGTAGAGGTAACGCCAGGGAACGTACATGATAGCGTAGCATTTGATACAGTGTTTGAAAGAGCGACGGAGCATTATCCCGAAATCGAGGTCGTAACAGCAGACGCAGGTTATAAAACGCCGTGGATCTGCAAGCAGATCATTGACAGCGGACGGGTGCCATCTCTGCCGTACAAACGTCCGATGACGAAGGAAGGTAATCTGCCATGGTATGAATACGTCTATGATGAATACTACGACTGCATTTTGTGTCCCCAGAACCATGTGTTGAGCTATTCAACAACAAATCGCGAAGGATACCGGGAGTACAAAAGCAAAAGCTATATTTGCCAAAACTGTCCGGTAAGAGAACAGTGCACCCAAAATCAGCAATGCGTAAAAACCGTTACCCGGCATATCTGGCAAGATTACATTGAACAGGCAGAGGATATCCGGCATTCGCCGCTGGGCAAGGAAACCTACGCATTACGCTCCCAAACCATTGAACGCGTTTTCGCTGATGCCAAAGAAAAACACGCAATGCGTTATACTCCATATCGAGGGCTGACTGCTGTTACTGCTTGGGTCAAGCTCAAATTCGCTGCGTTTAATCTCAAAAAATTCGCCATCCATAATTGGAGGCGTTCTCTCTTTTTCTTCTTTTCCTCTATGTTTGAAGCCACTTTGCCGTTGCGCAAAGTGGCTTCTTTGACAAACTGAGAGCATTGACTAATGTCAATGCTCTTTTCATGCGCTCCTCAGGTAGGACTCGAACCTACAACCCTTCGGTTAACAGCCGAATGCTCTGCCATTGAGCTACTGAGGAATATTCTTTTGATCTCTTGCGAGAACACTGATATTATACTTCTGTTCCTTCTATTTGTCAATCCCTAAATCCAAGTTTTTTCATTTCTTTTTTATGGCAGTAATCGCAACCGGTCAGTCATAAACTGCCAAGATGCGTGTTTTATCTTTTCTCAATCTATGGTATACTATTTAAAAAGGA
>JAZNXH010000119.1:0-8872 GCA_045593785.1 Lachnospiraceae bacterium | reverse complement strand
CCTTCTCGTTCGGTGACCACTCACTGTAAATCGCATCTTTGTATTTAATAATATTTTCGCTGATCTCAGTACTCGGAGTACCCGGATATGCTGCAGACACCTTCACGCCTGCTTCGTATGCACCACGGGCAATCGCTTCATTACCAAGCATAATTACTTTATCGTTCAAAACAGTTCCTCCTACATCTCTTTCTATCAAGCATTCCTATCACAACCGTCTTAGGTTACGCTTCCTTCTAGCAGTTAAGACCCAGACTCTTACGAAGATCCGTTACACGCTTCGCCTTGCCTTCAAAACGCTTCAAGGTCATCGGTGCAACCAGCTTAATCTCCGCATCCAGACCAAGTACTGTCTTAAGACCTGCATGGATACGCTTCTCGAGCGCACTCAGCTGTCCGTAAGACTCGAGCAGGGATGCATCCTCAAGCTCTACCTTAATCGACATCGTATCCAAACGACCCTTACGCTCTACTACGATCTCGTAGTGCGGTCCGATCTCCGGAATCTTCAACAGAACCTCTTCAATCTGAGTCGGGAACACATTAACACCGCGGATAATAAGCATATCATCCGAACGTCCGGACAACAGATCCATACGACAGGTCGTACGGCCACACTTACACGGCTCATAGAACAGACGGGTAATATCTCTTGTACGATAGCGGATCATCGGAAGACCCTTCTTGGTAAGACAAGTGATAACCAGCTCACCCTTCTCACCCGGAGGCAATACTTCGCCGGTCTCCGGATTGATGATTTCCGGAATAAAATGATCCTCGCTGATATGCATACCCACAAGCTCCGGACATTCACCGGAAAGACCCGGTCCGTTCAGCTCACTCATACCATAGTTCTGTGTCGCGATAAAATCCTCGCCCCAGAGCTTATACATCTCTTCGCGCATGCCGGCAGTCATACCTTCACCACCGAACAAACCAACCTTAACCTTCAGATCCTTCTTCGGATCCAATCCCATACGCTGGGCAACTTCACCAATATGTAATGCATAAGACGGTGTAGCAACGAGTACCGTTGTCCCAAAGTCTTTCATATACATCAACTGCTTTTCGGTATTACCGGAGGAAGTCGGTGCAACTGCTGCTCCGATATTCTCCAGACCATAGTGCAGACCCAGTGCACCGGTAAACATACCGTAACCAAAACAAATCTGTGCAATATCCTTCTTGCTTGCTCCACCCATTACGGCAACGCGGCTGACACATTCGGTCCAGTTCTTCATATCCTCTCTGGTATAACCAACAACCGTCGGTTTTCCTGTCGTTCCGGAAGATGCATGGATTCGCACCATCTCATCCATCGGCACCGCAAACAATCCGTAAGGATAATTATCTCGGAAATCCTGCTTCACCGTAAACGGCAACTTCTGCAAATCCTTCAAACTCTTAATATGTTCCGGTTTCAAACCGATTTCGTCCATCTTGGCACGATACGGCGCAACTCGCTCATAAGTCCAAGCTACCTGTTCTTTCAGACGGCTCAGCTGAATCTCTTCAATCTCCGCTCTGGATAAACTTTCTTCTTTTGCCCAGATCATCTCGTCATCCTCCACTCATCTGCATTGACGCTTTAACGCGTTAAATACAAGTATTATAACACGGTTTCCATTTTTGTCAAGAGTTAAGCGCATTCCAGGCAATAGAAAAGGCAGTATCATTACGCATCGATACCGCCTTTCAAGCACTCTTATTTTCTTATTTACAGATACGGTTTCATCTTCTCCGCAAACTCTTCTTCGGTCTTAATCAATTCTTCCAGCAGACGGATACTCTCCGGTGATGCATCTGTGCAATCATTCTTCGCCTCTACGAGTTTCTGGACACCCATATTACAGCCGTCCATCATCACTTTGGCAATCTGGCTGTTCTCCTCACCCATCATCAGACGCATCTCGGTTCCGAGCCAGGTCATCGCCCTTGTCATCCAATTCGGATCCTTCTCTTCTTTCTCTGCCTTGTTCAGGAGCACCGCTGCCGACTCAGCAATGCGGACATGCTTTTCCTTATAGAACGAGATCAGTTCCTTCAAATCATCGTCCACGATACTCGGCATCACCTGATCAATGCTGTTTGTCGCGGTTTTGCACCCGGAATTAATCTCCTGCAGAATTGTTACAGTATCTTCATTCATAATAAGCACCATCCCTTTCCTGCCCGCAACCAAAAATTGCCGGCGAAAATAAAAAGGTCTGCCGGTTTGACACCGCCAGACCTGCTTGCATTCAGTATGTCCCGATTGCAATTTCATTATTCATATAAATCTTTTATTTGGAAAATTACTCTTCATTCATCTTATTTAAAAAGCTCCTCAGACGCTCACTGCTGCTGTTATCAATGACATCCTCCGGCCGTCCTTCTTCCACGATATAACCGTCAGCCATAAAGATAACGCGGTCTGCAACATTCTTTGCAAAGTTAATCTCGTGCGTTACGATTACCATCGTCATATGCTCTGCTGCCAACGTACGGAGCACCTTCAGAATCTCTCCGGTCAACTCCGGATCCAGTGCCGAGGTCGGCTCATCGAAAAACAACATTGCCGGCTTCATCGCCATCGCGCGGGCAATCGACACACGTTGTTGTTGTCCGCCGGAAAGCTGATACGGATACGCATCGGCCTTGTCTGCAAGTCCCATCTTCTCCAGAAGTGCTCTTGCTTCTGTCTCGACCTCTGCCTTGTCGCGTTTCTGCACATGCACCGGAGCATCCATTACGTTCTGCAGCACCGTCATATGCGGGAACAGATTAAAGTTCTGGAACACCAGTCCAAACTTCTTGCGAATCTCACGCAATTCATCTGTTGAGGCATATACGGAAGTTCCCTGGCTATCAATGGTTGCCGCGTAAGTTCCCTGATACGCCAGTTCACCACTGTCCATTGTCTCCAGCAGGGTCGCACAACGCAGCAGGGTGGACTTACCCGAACCGGACGGTCCGATAATCGCCACCACTTCGCCCTCTTCTACCGCGATTGAGATATCCTTCAACACCTGCACATCGTCAAAACTTTTCTTTACATTTTTAATCTC
Source organism: Lachnospiraceae bacterium (assembly GCA_045593785.1). Taxonomy (GTDB): domain Bacteria; phylum Bacillota; class Clostridia; order Lachnospirales; family Lachnospiraceae; genus SZUA-448. Next base: position 5,825 of record JAZNXH010000119.1, on the reverse strand, counting down.
AAAAACACTCATATACCGAATCCCTCACCGAAATCTGCTTAACGGAAATATGAAAATTTCTTCTCAACACGCTCCATTGCATACGCCACCACATAATTAAATATGTAGTAGAACAATCCAGCAACAATAAGCGGTACCACCGTACCCTGCGCCGCAACAATCTGCTTCGCAATCGTAAACATCTCCGATACGGCAATTACAAATGCCAGCGAAGTATCCTTAACCAGAGTAATTACCTCATTCGTTACCGGCGGGATGATGCGCTTCACCACCTGCGGGAAAATAATACGGAAGAACGTCTGTCCCTTCGAATATCCGAGTACATTTGCCGCTTCATACTGTCCGACACTGATGGACTCAATACCGGCACGGTAAATCTCAGCAAAATACGCCGCATAATTCAACGAGAATCCGATAATTACCGCCACATAACGATATGACGCCGTAAGCGGTATCTTGAACAGATAATGCGGTCCGAAGAAAATCACCATCAGCTGGAGCATCAACGGCGTACCACGCATAATGGATATGTAGACCCGCACAATACCGCTTAGCAGCTTATTCTTTGCCATACGTCCGAATGCAACCAACAGACCCAGCGGCAAAGAAAATACCAGCGTCAGAACAAAGATCAAAAACGACATTCCAAGACCGCCTGCCAGGCGACCTACAATATTAATAAGAGAATCGAAAAACTCCAACATCCCGGCTCCTTAATTACTTACCAAGAACTACACTATCCTGCAGATCCCACTTCTTAGCGATCTCATCAAACTTTCCGTCTTCTACCATCTCATACAGGGTCTCCTGTACCTGATCACGAAGCTCGGTATTTCCCTTCAGGAAACCAACGCCGTAAAGCTCGGATACCAGTTTCTCCTCAAGAACTGCAAACTTATCTGCGCCTCGCTCTGCCATCTGGAACTTTGCAACACCAATATCCATTGCGATTGCCTCAGCAGCCCCACTCTCAAGATACATAAATGCAGTGTTGTAATCCGGAACCTGAATCAGCTCCTTGAAGGAACCAAGAAGTGCTGCAGACTCCTCTGCTTCCAGTGCTTCCAATGCAGAAGATGCAGCCTGTACTGCTACGATCTTTCCTGCAAGGTCAGCCTGTGCTGCAATACCGGAATCGCTCTTTACGATAAACACCTGACTGTTATCCACATAAGCATCCGTCCACTCATACTGGTCAATACGGTCTGCGCTCATGGTGAAACCATTCCAGATACAATCAATCGTTCCGGACTCCAGCTCCATATCCTTAGAAGCCCATTCGATCGGCTGGAACTTCACATCCCATCCGCGTCTGTTACAAACTTCTGCTGCAAGATCAAGGTCAAAACCTACGTAATCACCGTTCTCGTCTGCATAACCATAAGGCGGGAACTCTGCATCAAAACCTACAGTAAAGCTCTGCTTGTTACCGCAAGCGGTCAGCATTGCACAAAGCATTACCGCAACTAACAATAAACTGATTATTTTTTTCATAAAATCTCCTCCAACGGACGTACCAAAGACGAAACCCTTATCGCCACGCTCTCGTACGTGCCATTTCATATTAATATATACCGGCATCCATCTGCCGACAACCGACATGGTAACACGTTACCGAACTAAAATCAAGTCTCAAACACTTCCGTTTCGATTATTTCTATATATTTTCTATGTATTTTTTGTTCTTACGCTTGACAAACCCATTTTTCTTTGATATTATCTCTCTGTCGCTTTATTGCGTCAAAGCGTCAACGCGACAAATTCAACGTAGTATATACAGTCTGCATTTGGTTCCATCTCAGTTGCAGCTGCAGAAAGGCAGGGAAACATTATGATTATTAAGATTATTGCACTGGTTTGCTTCTTCGCACTGATGATCGGTGTGGGAATCTATTCACAGCGAAAAGTCAGCAATGCAAACGATTTCGTACTCGGTGGCCGCTCCGTCGGACCGTGGGTGACCGCATTTTCTTATGGCACTTCGTATTTCTCTGCCGTTGTATTTATCGGTTATGCAGGACAGTTCGGATGGCGTTTTGGTATCGCCTCCACTTGGATTGGTCTTGCAAATGCCTTCATCGGCAGTCTCTTTGCATGGCGCCTGCTCGGTCGAAGAACACGCGTTATGTCCAACTACTTAGGTGCATCCACGATGCCTGAATTCTTCGGAAAGCGATTCAACAGCAGTGCCATCCGCATCGCAGCATCCTTGATTACCTTTATCTTTTTGATTCCTTATACTGCTTCCGTATACAACGGTCTGTCCCGTCTCTTCGGTATGGCATTTGATATCCCGTACGAAGCATGTGTTATCGGTATGGCTGTCCTCACCGGTGTTTATGTTGTACTCGGCGGCTATATGGCATCTTCCATTACTGACTTTATTCAGGGTATTATCATGCTGTTCGGTATCGTTGCTGTTATCGTATCGGTTCTCAACGGTCACGGCGGCTTCACCGAAGCATTACGCTCTTTGGCAAATGTTACAGACCCTGTATATGATACTCCCGGTATCTTCGCTTCTTTCTTCGGAACTGACCTCTTAAGCCTCATCGGCGTTGTCATCCTGACCTCACTCGGAACCATGGGGCTTCCGCAGATGGTACATAAATTCTACGCAATCAAAGATGAACGTTCCATCAAGACCGGTACCATCGTCTCCACGGTTTTTGCGTTGGTGATTGCCGGCGGTAGCTACTTCCTGGGCGGCTTCGGTCGTCTGATGAGTGGTAACCCTGCCATCTATGCAGCAGATGGCTCCGTCGTATACGATACCATCATCCCGCAGATGCTCGCACCACTCGGTGACCTGCTCATCGGTATCGTCGTAGTCCTCGTATTATCCGCATCGATGTCTACTCTGTCGTCACTGGTACTTACCTCCAGTTCGACCCTGACACTCGACCTGATCAAACCGATGACGAAGAAGATGGATAACAAAAAGCAGCTCCTCACCATGCGTATTTTCATCGTGTTCTTCATCGCACTTTCCATTATTATTGCAATGAACAAGAACACCTTTATCGCACAGCTGATGGGCTACTCCTGGGGCGCACTCGCAGGCTCCTTCCTCGGACCGTTCCTGTACAGCTTATATTCCAAAAAGATTTCCCGTGCTTCCGTATGGGCAAGCTTCATTCTCGGTGTCGGCATCACCGTAACCAACATGATTTTCGGTTACATCGCTTCCCCGATTAACGCCGGTGCCATCGCTATGGTACTCAGCCTGATCGTAGTGCCGCTTGTAAGCCTGATTACCCCAAAGATGCCAAAGGCAGAAACCGACTCCATCTTCGACTGCTTCCTCGAGACCGTAACCGTGTCCAAGAAGCGTTCGCTCGATGAAAACTAATATAACTTACATCAAACTGAACCTCGAAGCAAAAAAGTGCAGCACGATGCAATATCGTGTTGCACTTTTTTATTCTATCACTTTGATCACCCTATGCCGTCTGCTCTGCAAGAAACTTGATGTAATCGGTTTCATTCACAGGCCGGCTGAAATAATACCCTTGCATGTACTCGACGCCAAGCCCTTTCAGCAGTTCAAACTGCTCTTTTGTCTCGACACCTTCCTGTACGATCTTGACTCCCATCTTATGCACCAGATGAACGATACTCTCCAGTATCATGCGCGCCTTCTCCGGTTCTTCTTCCCCAAAACACGGCCACAACAGAGATTTGTCCAGTTTAATCAGGTCGTATTTTACCTGCGCAATCTGGGAAATATTCGAGTATCCGGTTCCGAAATCATCCATCGAGAAGCTGCATCCCATCTCACGGAAATTTAACATATTCTTCTCCAGAATATCCTTGTACTCTACTGCTGCCGTCTCCGTAATCTCAAGATTGATGAACTCCGGCTTTGTTTCATACTGCTTCATGATATCGCCAAGCTGATTACAGATATTTTCATCCACAATCTGTATGCCGGAGAGATTCACTTCGATGTACTTGATGCCTCGTGCCCGAAGCTGCCGGTCCTGTCCGAAGAGACAAACTTTACGGAATACGATTTCGCCCAACTTTCCGATTTGCCCGTTCCGTTCTGCCATCGGTATAAACTCTTCCGGTGAGATAAATCCAAGATCACCGGTATTCTTCATACGAACCAGTGCCTCTGCCGAGTTAAACCGACCTTCTTTCACATCGAATATCGGCTGATAGAACACTTCCAAACCATCATGTTGCAATGCATCTTCAATTAGCGCACCGATTGCCGTACTGCGGTGATAATTTTGAATGATGTCTTCATCCACCGTGACAACTTGTCCGTTCTGTATTGTAGACAATACCTGCCGGTTCAAGAATGTATCCAGTTCCCGGATATCTTCTATCTGTTTTGCAAACTCCGGACACTTCAAAACATAAAAGGAATGCGTAAGCATTACACGCACATTATTTTTAGTTCGTTCATCGGAGAAACAATGCTGTAAATGCGGAAGATGCTTTTCTACTTCCTCCGGCGAGCGCAATATCATACGAAACGCATCGGTATAGAAAAACACGTTCTCTTTCGTGCAATCTGACACTTCCTGAGCAATTTCCGCGATTACTTCATTGCTGAACTTCTCACCCAGCAGATGTCTCATCTCTGTTGCATTCTTTATAAGAATATTGATCAGATAGAACGGTTTTCCTGCCTCTATCTTCTCCTCCAATGCAAACGTTAACGCCTGTTCGTTCAGTATACCGGTGCCGGAATGCCGGATTGCTCCGGTATTCTGAAATGCCAGATAGAAAAAGAAAACTAATAACACCAACGCCAGACCGGACACGAACAAAAAAGGTTTGTAAAGCTGTATCAAAGCCGCTACAATCCAGATACAGGCTCCGATCATGATTGATATCCGACGGTCTTTCTGTAAGGTCTTACTAAAATGCATTGCAAGCAACGGTATCGCAATCGCGTAGATTGCGGCAATCACATATACCGCTGTCGTCATAGAACCATAGGAATATACCCCGGCAGGCCCCTGATAGTAATCGATATCACCAAACACAATCCACCCAAGTGCCGCATAATACGGTATAAATCGGAGCATCAACTGCGCACGCGAAAAACGCTTTTGCTTTCTTCCGATTGCCTCAATATATATGTACAACGCAGCCATAATGCTTACCAAAGAAAGTGCAAAAAGCCGGTGGAACACATCATTTAACCACATTGGAACCGTATCCATATGTGTGATGGTATATACCGCACATACATCCAGTGCGAGATTCACACATGTTCCAATCAAAACGCGGTTGAATACTCTCGTCGACCACAACGACAACTTCTGCATGCGGACATAACTAAACACAATAATTGCCAGAAAACAAATCGCCGCAATCTGAAATCTTATATTTTCAAAAAATAGTGACATTCTTTACCTCTTCATCCTATTATTTCACTTTATTACGCAATTTTCATTGTAAACCGTTCTTTTGTTTTCGTCAACCGATGCCCCCTTTTCTTAAGCGCTTCCTAATCAAATTCTCATCTGCAAAGAACATTGACACCGAGCAGAACGATGTAATAAAATGTGGGTAATACACATCAGGAGGTTCCTATGTTAGAGCAATTAAAAAAAGAAGTATATGAAGCAAATATGTTACTGCCGAAGCACGGTCTGATTACTTTCACCTGGGGCAACGTGTCCGGCATCGACCGCGAGAAAGGCTTAGTGGTAATCAAGCCCTCCGGCGTAGAATATGACAATATGACCGCAGACGACATGGTAGTTGTAGATCTTGACGGCAACCGCGTAGAAGGCCGTTACAAACCGTCTTCCGATACCGCAACCCATATTGAACTCTACAAAGCATTCCCGAACATCGGC
>JAZNXH010000118.1:0-10863 GCA_045593785.1 Lachnospiraceae bacterium | reverse complement strand
CTTTGGTTGATACTAATGCCATGTTTTTATCCATCCTTTCACATATATGTTACTTAAATCAAAACACATCGTACTACATTATATCACAAAACTTTCATCTGAAAAGACCTTTTTTTATTTTCTGTCAAACAATTAACAGATTACTGTATACTCAAACATTTCATAATGCAGTCGCGTTCCTTCTTCTACATCATCGGGCAGCAAAGCCCTTGCTATCATCAGCAATTCATCGGACTCAATATCCGTGCGTTTCAAATCTGCATAATCCCCATACAACTTTACAACAACATAATCAAACGGTCCCATCTTTTTCCTCTTTCCTTTCCGCGTCTGCAAACAAATCAATGGATTCCTTCACAAACACAACATTCACATGTCTCATCTCATTTATTTTTTACCAGGTCAACCGGTCAGCAAACCATATGGCCGTCAGGATGCCTGCTGACAGATACGGACCAAATGCCAGAACTGATCCGGCTTTCCATACTTTCATTCGAAGCCCGTGAATCACACACGCATAGATGCATGCCGCAAAAAACGCCCAAAGTGACAATTCCCATCCAAGGAACATGCCTGCTGCAGCCATCAGCTTAATATCGCCGCCGCCAACGCCGCGCCCACTCGTAATCCAATACACCAACACCAATATCGAACTAATGCAAAAGAATCCCAAAACATATGTAAGCCACCGTTCTGTATGCAATACCGTATGAATTACAGCCAGCAGCAAAAGAAACAGATTGATGGAACGCGGAATTTTTTGAATCTTGCAATCTACAATGCTCAACAGCAACAGCGCAGAGGACAAAAGACACCCAAGTATCGTATCCGCGCTCCACCCATACCGATACAGCATCACTCCCCATAAAAAGAGATTCCCTCCCTCCGTAAGGACATATTCCCACGGATGGAATCGTACCGGTTTTATTTCCCTGTTGTATAAATAGAATCGTAAAAAGAACGATAGCATCGCTTTTGCAACACCTTTCTGATGTTCATTATATTTCGCTTCGGTTCATCTCGTTCTTTTGTACTTCCGCCTCCAAAATCAGGCGTTCCAATGCAGTCTTATACGTAATAATAATTCTCACGTCGACATAACAAAATTTGTTCCCCAGATACTCTGCCGTCTTCATGACAAATGCCAACGTTACCAGCGATAACCCGACACCGGTGAATACAGGAACTGTCCCATACAACAAAAGCAACAGTACGGCCAGCAGATATACAATAACTGCGAGCGAATACATTTTCCCAATCCGGACTACACGTAGAATCACATCTTCCAATTGCCGGTGCTGTCCGACCAATGTCCCATGTTGCAGATAACTTAATCTATGATATATTTCCTGATATACTCCCTTGTGGATAATCGAACCGGAATTCAGGCCCGACTTGACGGAACGTACGAAATCCGCATAGTTCTTCTTGCCGAACTGGCTTTTCAGAAGTTTTCTGTATTCATTTCCCACGCTTCGTATCCTCCGTATCTCTTTCTCTATCTGTATAGTATAATCATTTCTTCAAATCTGTGTCATGTAATGTATGGTAATTTATCATTCGATTTATGTTTACCCATAGTTTGTGTCATAAATTTGTCAAATTTTCAGTAAAATTCATAAATCGTTCATAACTTATCCATACTATCCTCATAACTCCTCTTTATAATGACAGTATAAGCTACATAAAGTATATTTTAACTTAGGCGATTAGATAATTTTTTTCATAAATAAGCCCGGCAGTTGCCTCCCCCTCTACCGGGCTTCTCCTCTGCAAATTACTCATCATTTATACGAAAACAGCCTTATCACACCGACAAGGCTGTTTTTCTTTATCTGTACTGTTCCATAATCTCTGCAACTGCTGTGTAGTCAAACATTTCGGAAGCTTCAATTGCTTTTTTCAAAGCATCTCGCTTTTCTCCTGCTTCGGTTGCAACACAAAGCCGTCGTAAACCTTCTTGGATTGCATCAATATCAAATTCCGCAATGCTTTCTATTGTCGTCTCCCAAAGTGCATGATAGGCATCTGCTTCCATCGGATTCCATTCCTCATCGCTTCCTGCCGCCTCTTGTAAAAAAGGTTTGATTGCTTCCGACAATGCGCTCTGATATCCTTGCAATTGAATTATGTATGGCTTTAAATCCCCGAGCAGCGAAATCTCATCCCCTTCGGTTGCCATTCGTTCCATCACCGCAGAATCTTTCGAAAACTCTGTCAGACCGATCCCGGCACAGATTCCTTTCATACTGTGCGTGTCAATCCGTACACCGTTACAACCATAATCCCGAACCAGAGACTTCTCTGCCACCATGTTTCCATTCTGTGTTTTATAATTATAATACTGTTCCAGACGTTCACCGGCTTCTTCCATCGCTTTGCAGGTCGCCTTCAATACATTCAAATAACTGTTGTCGTCGCCTCCGGCGTAATGTAAACCTGCTGCATAGTCCAGTCCCGCAATCAAATGCAATGCTTTCTTCAATTCCGAAGTATCCTCATGCGCATTTCGGTCTTTGGGAAGATCCAACAGTCTTCTTATTTCCTGCTCATCCATCATTTTCCCGGATGCCAGATACTTCATAAGAATCTTGCTGAGTTCCACAATGTCTAATGGTTTTTCCAACACATCCGTGACACCGACGTCCCGCAGATCCGACCATGCTTCTTCCGCATGGTTCGAAGTATATGCAACAATCGGAGTTCTTCCCTTGTCACCAGGTAACGCCCGAATCGCCACTGCGGTGTCATAACCGCTCATCTCAGGCATTATGCAGTCCAATACGATCAGGTCAAACTCTTTTTCTTTGACATACTCTACTGCCTCCCTGCCGCTCAAAGCGGTAACTACAGCAATTCCATAACGTTCCATCACGTTCTTTGCAATTAACAGATTCGGTTGGCTGTCATCCACAACCAGAATGTTTACACCCTGCGTCTGAAGTATTAATTGTCCCATGTCGTTTCACCTGTACCTGTCTGAGTCTCCATCCTTCATTGTGACAAAAACATTTCTCATATCATGAATTTTTCCCTAATCAACTTCACAAACTCCATAAGTCAGTTATAATACTTTTTATCGAAAAATGCAAATTTTATTTATAAACTCTTTCTTATTATTTTATACTTTGTTATAATATCACTAATGGAGGAATTTTTCCGTCTTTGGAGCCATGATATTCATTGTGTTACTTTGAACATCCGCCCCGACAAACTACGAACTGATGAAAGGAAGAACAGAGTTATGTCAAATGTATTTGTTATGGAACATCCGCTGATCCAGCACAAGATTGGTATCATGAGAAAGAAAACCACTTCCACAAAAGAATTCCGTGATCTGGTAGCCGAAGTTGCCGGTCTGATTTATTATGAAGCAAGCCGCAACCTTCCGCTTGCAGACAAAGTAATCGAGACTCCTCTCGTAACCACCACGGTCAAAGAAATCGCAGGCAAGAAACTCTGTGTCGTTCCGATTCTCCGTGCAGGTCTTCATATGGCAGACGGTATCCTGAACCTTACCCCGAACGCTAAGGTAGGTCACATCGGTCTGTACCGTAACGAAGAGACCTTAGAGCCGGTAGAATACTTCTGCAAGATGCCGAAGGACGCTGCTGACCGTGAGATTTTCGTTGTTGACCCGATGCTTGCTACCGGCGGTTCCGCTGTTGCAGCACTCGATCTTTTAAAGAAGCGCGGTATCACGAAACTCCGTTTCCTCTGCCTCATTGCTGCACCGGAAGGCGTAAAGCGTCTGCAGGAAGCACATCCGGATGTAGACATCTACATCGGTGCACTGGATGAACGACTGAACGAACACGGCTACATCTTACCGGGTCTCGGAGATGCTGGTGACCGTATCTACGGAACCAAATAATCCAACTAACATAAACAAGGGCTGTCGCTTTCGCGGCAGCCCTTTCTTCTATCTGTCAGTTGGATGCTTTTACCTTAATCCACATTTCGGAGAGCATCTTACGGATGACCTGATTGTCGTGGAAGATCTCGTCCTTTGCATAACCGCCACGCGGTACGTATGCAACATTTTCTGCGTAGATACCATCACCGGTGCTCATATCAGCAAGTACGTCCTTGTTGGTGGAAGCATATCCCACTGCTTCAGAGTTGCCGTAGGAAGCATCGTAGGTGAGTACGTAGTTAATAAACTCATGTGCCAGCTTCGGATTCTCAGCGTTCTTCGGAATAACCATTGCATCTACCCAGATGTTGGTACCTTCTGCCGGAGTAAAGTAGCTCATCTCTTCGTTCTCGTCCAGAATCGTTACGGCATCACCGCTGTATACGATTGCCATATCCTTGGTACCGTTAATCATCGCGTCGATTACTTCATCGCCGATATAAATCGGTTCCATCGTCTTATTGAGTTCTACCAACCAGTCATAAGCTTCATTTAACTCAGCTTCGCTGTCGCTGTTCATGGAATATCCAAGAGACTTCAGTGCAATCATGAAAGAGTCACGCTCTGAATCATACATGTAGATTCTGCCCTTGTAATCGGTATTCTTCATTACAGCAAATCCCTGAGATTCCAGATCGGAAAGCTCAACATTATTCTTGTTGTATACAATACCAACACTGCCCCAGAAATACGGGATGGAATACTTATATCCCGGATCATAATCGAACTGTTCCAATGCATCGGTCAGCACCGTCTCGTTCGGAATCAGGGAATGATCGATCGGTTGCAACATATCTTCTGCGAGAAGTCGTTCAATCATGTAATCAGACGGAACCAGTACGTCATAAGAGTCACCAGCCTGTAATTTGGTGTACATGGTCTCGTTGGAATCAAACAGTTCCACGATTACCTTTACGCCGAATTGCTTTTCAAAATCAGAGATGAGGTTTTCTCCCATATACTCACCCCAGTTATAAAGCTTCAGTACGTCAGAGCCGTACTTTTCAATGGCTTCCTGCTTCTTGGAAGAACCGCAAGCGGTAAACATGCACAGTGTCAGTGCCAGTACTAAAACAGATACTACTACTTTTTTCATTTTTTTCTCCTCATTCCTATATTCTTTGCCCTCATCCGGGCAACGGTGCTATGCACCTATTTCAACCGCCGTTTCCCCTCATCGGTTTACATTTATGCGGTGATTTTTGTTTCCGGATCCTCCTCGACCAACATGCGTTTCTTCTTGCTGCGCTCAACCATTGCCGGTACAACATTCATAATTACCAGCACCACGGTCAGGATGACAATAATCAGGGTCGAAAGTGCATTAATTGAAGGATTGACACGTTTCGACATCGTGTACACGGTAATGGAGATATTCGACACACCGTTACCGGTTACAAAGTATGAAATGATAAAGTCGTCAAACGACATGGTAAATGCAATCAGTGCGCCCGAGATGATGCCCGGCATAATCTGCGGAACTACGACTTTCGTCAATGCCTGCCACGGCGTTGCGCCAAGATCCATCGCTGCCTCCATCAGATTCGGATTCAGGGAGCGAAGCTTAGGCATGATGCTTAATATAACATAGGGCACGCAGAACATGATATGTGCCAGCAGAAGCGTCATAAATCCTTTCTTCACATGAATTGCACTGAAGAACATCAAAAGTCCGATTGCTGTAACGATTTCCGGATTCATAATCGGAATCTGGTTAACCTGTTCCACAATATTTTTTAATATCCGCTTTGACTTTGACAGACCAATCGCAGTAATCGTTCCGACAAAGGTCGAGATAACCGTTGCCAGCACTGCAATTGCTATCGTATAGAACAATGATTCCATCATCGTCGAATCATTGAACATCTTCTCATACCACTGCAGCGAGAAGCCTGAAAACTTTGTCAGGGAACGGGAATCGTTAAACGAATAAATAATCATATACAGAATCGGCGCATAGAAAAATGCTACCAAAAATGTCATAATGCACGCACCGAAGATTCTTTTTTTCTTTCGAGGTGAACTCATTTTTTTCATTATGCCACCTCGCTTTCCGCTGCTTCGGATTTATCCACTTTTTTCGCTGCATACATGGACAGCATAATGATGACTGCCATGATAAAGGAAATTGCGCTACCAAAGTTCCAGTCACCTGCGGTCAGGAACTGGGACTCGATAACGGTACCAATCATGACATACTGACCGCCACCGAGCAGCTTCGGGATGAAAAAGCTCGATACCGCCGGAAGGAATACCAGCGTAATACCGCTGATCACACCCGGCAAGGAAAGTGGCAGAGTGATACGTAAGAAAGTCTGCACCCGGTTTGCCCCAAGGTCATGTGACGCTTCCAAGAGACTTCCATCCATCTTTGCCAACGCGGTATAAATCTGCAGAATCATAAACGGCAGAAAGTTGTATACCATACCGAGGACTACGGCAAAATCCGTATACAAAAGCACAACTCCATCAAGGCCGAACAATGCGAGAAAACGACTGATGACACCGCCGTCCTGTAGGATACCAACCCATGCATACGTACGTACCAGCATATTAATCCAGGTCGGCATCGTAATTACAAGTACCCAGCGCATCATAATCTTCTCACTTGACTTTGCTATGTAGTATCCTGCAGGATACCCGAGTAAGATACAGATAACGGTCGTAGCAACTGCAATCTTTAACGAACGCCACAATACCTCTAAGAAGATTGTATCGCTCAGGAAACGTTTGAAATTAGCAAAAGTAAATACAAAATTGGTAACCTCATTTCCATCCTTCGTAAACGCATACAGGAGAATCAGAAGCATCGGCACAACAATCATGATGGAAATCCATATCACATACGGATAGGTCATTTTACGAAACTGTTTCATGACACATCATTCCCTTTCCAAATCAAGATTTTTTCATAATGTGCAGGTCTTCCGGTGCAAACTTCAGTCCCACGTTACTGCCCACTTCAAAGTAATCCGTAGTATCTACCATATACTGATAACCACTGGTCTTGAAGGTTACTTTATAGGTACCCGGCACAATATTTTCCGGGTCAAAATCGTATTCCACATCCGTGATTGCTACTGCGGATTCATCTTCAAGATCCCATGCAGAAGCATTTGCCCAAGTCTTCAGGTCAGTATCCAGCATGATACTTTCCTTGATGTCATCTACCTTCTTCATGAAGTTAACAGCGAAAATCTCTTCCTGATATACTTCGCTGACAACACGGTTAACCTCCGGCGACACACTCACCTCTACCGTAATCTGCGTTCCGGCTGCCGTTGAGAAGGTAACCGGATATTTGCCCGGTTCCGGTTGCAGTTCATACTCTACATGCGCAATGGAAATACGCTCTTCTGTTTGCGGATCCCAAGCCTGTGCGTCAGCACGGTCAATGATAAACGCATCGTTCAATGACTCAAAGTCATCCAGGTCAATCAGGAAATCATTCGCACTCATCATTTCGCCTGCTGCTTCGTTGACTACCGGTTTTTCCTCTGATACCTGCATCTGTACGGTAATCGAAGTACCGGCACGGGTTTCCACGATAGTTTCATAATGTACACCCTTGAACAGTACGGACTTCACCACACCCTTGAGCTTGCCGCTTCGCGGGCTTACGATATCAAGGTCCTCCGGACGGATGACAACATCCACAAGCTCATTCTTGCCAAAGCCAAAGTCCACACAATCGAAGACCTTATCCTCGAACATAACCTTATAATCTTCTAACATCGTACCGTCTACGATGTTACTCTCGCCGATAAACTTTGCTACGTATTCGTTCACCGGCTCATTGTAAATATCCGTCGGGCTGCCGATCTGCTGGATCTCGCCTTCCTTCATAACCACGATTTTATCAGACATGGTAAGTGCCTCTTCCTGATCGTGTGTTACATAGATGAAAGTAATGCCGACTTCCTGCTGAATCTTTTTCAGCTCATGCTGCATCTCTTTCCGAAGCTTCAGATCCAATGCACCCAGCGGCTCGTCAAGGAGCAACACGCCCGGCTCGTTTACCAATGCTCTTGCAATTGCAACACGCTGCTGCTGTCCACCGGACATTTCCGTTACGCTTCGCTTACCGTAATCCTCGAGACCTACCAGCTTCAACATACGGGTAACCTTCTGCTCGATGATATCCTTCGGAAGTTTCTTAATCTTCAGACCGAAAGCAATATTGTCATATACATTCATATGCGGGAACAGTGCATACTTCTGGAACACCGTATTCAGGTCACGTTTGTACGGCGGAAGACCGATAATATCCTGTCCGTCAAAAATCACCTGTCCCTGATTCGGCTCCAAGAAACCCGCCAGAATTCGCAGCAACGTCGTCTTACCACAGCCGGACGGACCGAGCAGGGTTACAAATTCATTCTCATAAATGTCCAGATTGATGCCTTTCAATACAATCTGTCCATCAAATTCTTTTACAATATTCTTAAACTGTATCAGCTTACGCGGCGCATTGCCGTTTACTAATGTACTCATACGGTTGTTCTCCTCTATTAAAATAACGGTGGCGTCGATACCCAAAGTACTTTGGCAGTTGACTTGTTCACGTTCTGCAGACTGTGGAACTCTTTCCCTTTCAGATAGAAAGTCTCGCCCTTACGCAGTGTCATCTTCTTCTCACCCAGCTTCAGAATCACAGAGCCTTCTACAACATAAGCAAACTCTTCCCCGCTGTGCGGTGCTACCTCAAAAGACTCTCCGCCTGCCGGAATCTCAATGAGAATCGGCTCCATCTCGTTCTTCTGTGTGTTCGGGACAATCCAGTGAATCGTATGTGTATCACGTTCGTCCACGAAGAAATCATCCTTTTTGAAGAGGAACTGCTCCTGTTTCTCTTCCTTGAAGAACTCCGACAGTGAGGTGCCAAGCGCTTCCAATATGTCTTCCAGTGTCGCAATCGACGGCGAAGTCAGATTACGCTCCAACTGCGAAAGGAATCCCTTCGTTAGTTCCGAACGGGAAGCCAGTTCTTCCAGAGTCAAGTTTTTCTGTATTCGTAACTGTTTTACCTTATGTCCGATATCCATACGAACAACCTTGCCTTTCATAGCCCGTGAGTTAAGTTTTATTAAACAAAAAGTTGCTTTTACTAAACGCCAAGACACATTATAACAAGAATTCATAAAAATGCAATACAAAATTTCAAAATATTAAATAAAAAGTTTAGTACTACGTGACTGCAGACCTAAAAAAAGAACCGCCTGCATTTTTAGGCGGTTCTTCTTACATTCCAATCGTTGCAATCACAATTCCGGCGATGATAATCGAGGCGCAGAGCAGCCGGTATCCCACACCTTTTTCGCGGAATACAAGCCACCCGCAGAGTATCGTAACCAGTACGCAAGACTGCTTGATCAGTGTCATCACGGTCACGCGGCTCTCTGCCATGCCGTTCGCCAGGAACAGGGCTCGGTCACCGACCATGAATAAGACACTTAAGATCGGAATCCAGTAATTCTTTTTTAGTTCTTTCCAATTGATTCCCTGCTTTTTCACCGTACTGTAGATGAGATAGCCAAGGTACAGCAATAGCAGGAACAGCATATACCAGAACTGTAACTGACCACTTGTAACATCACGCATCAGCAGCTTGTCCAAAAGTCCCGACAATGCATTTAGTACGCAGGACACCAGTGCATACAAGGAATATTTGATGTGCGTGTTCTCGTTGTTCCCCTTCTTCCTCGCATTTACCAGAATCAACCCGGTCAGCACCAGAATCAATCCGATAATCTGCCACAGCGTCAATGCTTCATCGAGGACAAATACGCCCAGCAAGGTGGCAAACAGGACTCTTGCAAGGTCCATGACACCGTACAGGCTGATGGGCATCTTACTGATTGCCGCATAACTGCAGAGCCATGCAATGAAGATTACGAACGATTTAACAAAAATATACGGAAGAAAGCGCATTTCCATCTGAAATGCGCCTCTGATATCCGGTATTACAAATATAAATCCAATCAAAGTGTAGAAAAACAACACCTCAATGACGGAATTTCGAACCAATGCTTTTTTCTTGACTACATCACGAAGTCCTTTTAAGACCCCGTACAGCAGTACAAGCCACATCCATGCTTCCATGCAAGTTGCCTTTCCTTAGCGGATACGCTCCGGGAATCCGATTTTCTTCTGTACCTTGCGGAGCGTCTTGTTCGCAAAGTATCCTGCCTTCTCGGCATTTTCTTTAATTGCGGCATCGATGTATGCCTTATCCTTGCTCAGACGGTTGAACTCATCCTGCAGCGGCTTCAACACACTTACTACTGCTTCGCCGACTGCCATCTTGAAGTCGCCGTAGCCCTTACCGTCAAACTCTCTCTCAACCTCTTCCACACTCTTGTTCAGACAACATCTGTAGATATCAATCAGGTTGCTTACACCCGGCTTATCCTCACGATAAAGTACTTCGCTTCCGGAGTCGGTCACGGCGCGCTTACATTTTCTCATAATGGTATCCGGATCGTCCATCAGATAAATACTTGCATTCGTATTTTCGTCGGACTTACTCATCTTCTTCTCCGGCTCCTGAAGGCTCATAATCTTCGCACCGGCTTTTCCGATGTACGGTTCCGGAATCGTAAATACATCACCGTAGATATTGTTAAAACGATTTGCGATGTCACGGGTAATCTCAAGGTGCTGCATCTGATCCTTACCAACCGGCACCACATCTGCCTGAAACAGCAATATATCAGCTGCCATCAGCACCGGGTAGGTGAACAGACCTGCGTTGATGTTGTCTGCATGCTTTGCAGACTTATCTTTGAACTGGGTCATACGGTTAAGCTCACCCATGTAAGTAAAGCAGTTCAGAATCCATGCAAGCTCTGCATGTGCCGACACGTGGGACTGATAATAAATACAGTTCTTTGCCGGGTCAAGTCCTGCTGCTATGTAGAGCGTCAGAAGATTTCGCGCTCTTTTTC
>JAZNXH010000117.1:0-11161 GCA_045593785.1 Lachnospiraceae bacterium | reverse complement strand
AAAGAGTTTTGCCTGTGAGAAATCGCTGATTAATTAAGGAATGTAAGAAAAAACAGACAGGAGTACCTGTCTGTTTTTGTTTTACATCAATTCTTCCCACTGTTCCATCAGGGATTCTAATTGTTCTGCGATTTCCTGCTTGCGTTTGTTGAGCTCGACCAGCTTGTGCGGGTCGGTGTAGTAGGCTTCGTCAGTCAGCTTTTCATCAATCTCAACATCTTCGGTTTCAAGAAGATGAATCTGTTTCTCAACTTTCTCCAAGTCACTCTTACGCTTACGCTCGCGTGCCTGTTCTTCTTTTTTCTTCTGCCAGTCATCGCGGCCGGAAGAACTGTCGGAAGTATTGGAAGCGGCGGACTGAACGCTGCCGTTTCCGGTGTTGGTGTTACTGCCTGCATTCGTCTTGTTGCCGGTTGCTCCGGAACCGCTACCGTTTCCGGTTGCAGTTGCTTGGCCGAACACAATTGCTTCGGTCTGTTCCTTCTTTTCCAGATAGTAATCGTAGTTGCCTTTATAGTTTACCAATGTTCCCCGGGTCAAATCAAGGATACGGGTTGCAGTTTTATTGATAAAGTAACGGTCATGCGATACGAAGAGTATCGTGCCGGTGTAACTGTTCAGTGCATTTTCTAGAATCTCTTTGGAGACGATGTCAAGGTGGTTGGTCGGCTCGTCGAGAATCAGGAAGTTTGCTTCGGAGAGCATGAGCTTGGCAAGCGAAACACGTCCGCGCTCGCCACCGCTTAAGTCTTTGACGAGCTTGAATGCATCATCATTGGTAAAGAGAAATGCGGCAAGGACGTTACGGACTGCCGTGTTGGTAAGGTACGGGTATTCGTCCTGTATCTCATCAAAGATGGTCTTGTCCGAATGAAGTACCTGCTGTTCCTGATCGTAGTATCCGACATGTACCTTGACGCCGGTACGAATCTCACCGGTATCGGGTTCCAGTAAGCCTGTGATAATCTTCAATAAAGTGGTCTTGCCGGTACCGTTGCCGCCGATGATAGCAACACGCTCGCCTCGCTTGATATCGAGGCCAACACCCCGGAACAGTTCCTGTTCGCCGAAGGACTTGCTAAGGTCAGCTGCGTAGAGGACATCATTGCCGCTTGTGATATTCGGTTCAAGCTTCAAGCGCATCTTAGAGTCCACCGTGGTGGGCTTTTCAAGGCGTTCCATCTTGTCGAGCATCTTTTCGCGGCTTTCCGCACGCTTGATGGATTTTTCACGGTTAAAGGAGCGAAGCTTTGCGATGACTTCTTCCTGATGCTTAATTTCCCTTTGCTGGTTTAGATAATGCTGTATCTCGATGGCACGAAGTTGTTCTTTCTTCTCGGCATATTCGGAATAGTTGCCGTTGAAGGTACGTGCCTGCTTATTGTCGAGTTCGATGACCTTCGTTACAATACGGTCCATAAAGTAGCGGTCGTGCGCTACGATGATAACGGCACCGGAGTAATTGAGAAGGTAGGTTTCAAGCCATGCGATGGAATTCATATCAAGGTGGTTAATCGGCTCGTCGAGCAAAATCAAGTCGGGATTCAGCAGGAGGAGTCGTCCGAGTGCCAGACGGGTCTTCTGACCACCGGAGAGGGTGGCAATGCATTTGCCAAAGTCTTCTTCGGTAAAGCCGAGGCCTTTCAAGACGCCGACTACTTTGCTGCGGTAAGCGTAGCCCTCTTCCTGTTCGAATTCATGGGTCAGGCGGGTATAGGAGGCAAGCATCTGTTCCAGTGCATCGCCTTCGGCAGACTTCATGTCCTGCTCGAGTTTTCGCATTGCCTGTTCCTTACGCAGGAGTTCTGCCTTGACCGACAGCATCTCATCGTAGACGGAACGCTCGGATACGAGGTCCTGATGCTGGGACAGATAACCGAAGGTAGTGCCCTTGGCAAAGATAACTTCACCGGTATCCGCAGAAAGTTCACCGATAATGATTTTGAGCAGGGTGGATTTGCCCGCGCCGTTGATGCCGACGATGGCTGCCTTTTCGTGTTCATTTATCAAAAAACTGACGTTTTCGAGAATGCTCTCAACGCCAAACGATTTGCTGATGTTGTGACAGGAAAGTATCATAGATTCCTCTCTTCTCTGTAAAAACTAACAGGGTAAAAATTTGTGAAAACAACCGTTCCTAAGTATAGCGGTGAATATAGAAAAAGTCAAATGCACAAGGTAGGAAACAACATGGATTCCATTGCTTTTCATGAGATGATACTATAAAATAGAAAGTAACTACCGGGCGGTAAATAAAGTGATGGGAGAGTGAAGCGGTGCAAAAGCGAAATACGTATTTTTCTTCATCTTCCCAAAATGTTGAGAAAGTCAGGAAACTGTTGGCCGGAATGGAAGGAGTAGAACTGACAGAACGTAAGCTCCGCTCGGTGCTGGCAGGGTGTGCAAAACAGTTGCTGAAATCCCGCTTGTCAGAGGAAGCGTGGGAGCAGTGCCGATGGCTGATGAAAGATTTGAAGAAGTTTGAGTCTTCCGGTGTGGATACAGAAGCGTGCCAAAAGTCCGGTGAATCTTTCACCTATGTATATAAAGAGGATTTGCTCGGATTTCTCTATCTGTCTTTGCGGGCATTCACAGAGCGGAAGCGAAGCGGCTCGTACTATACGCCAAATGCAATCGCAAAGAAGGTAGCGGATCGGGTGGCTATCAAGGATACGCAGTCGGTTTTAGACCCGGCATGCGGTACGGGAAGTATTTTATTAGAATTGACAGAGCAGTGTAATTTGGAACAGCTTTATGGATATGATATCGATCCGATAGCGGTAGCCATCACGCGGATTAATATGGCGCTGGCATACGGTATCTGTGATAAGGCGGTGCTTACGGAGCATTTTGCAGAGAGAGATTTTCTTCAGGATGGCAGTCCTAAAAAGATGGATGTGATTCTTGGAAATCCGCCATGGGGGTCTGCATTTACCCAAGAAGAAAAGACTCAATTGCAAAAAAAATTCCGAACCGCAGGGAAAAAGGCAATCGAATCCGGTGATTTATTTGTAGAACAGAGCCTTAAGGGGTTGCAATCGGGAGGGATACTCTGCTTTGTTTTGCCGGAAGCATTGTTGCATGTAAAGACGCATCGTATGGTCCGGTCACTGATTCTGGAGCAGAGTCATGTCATATCTGTGGAGTACCTGGGAGAAGTATTCGAGAGGGTACAATGTCCGAGTGTGATAATCACGTTAGAAAAGAAGTCTGCAGAGAAAATCACACCGGATGATGAGCATCTGCGTGATGAGGATGCTGGTATTGTGCGTTTGTCACCGGAACGATTTCTTTTTGACGTGTCAGAGGAAGAATTTGCGCTGCTTCAAAAACTAAGCAGAGCAGACAATATGATAACACTTAAGGGGAAAGCGTCTTTTGCCCTGGGGATTGTAACCGGAAATAACGAAAAACATCTGCAGAAGCGGAAGATGGACGGGTGTGAGCCGATTCTTCGCGGAACGGACATCGAACGGTTCCGGATAAAGGAACCCGCTTCGTATATCTGTTTTTCACCGGCAAAGTATCAGCAGATCGCACCGATAGAGTTATATCGCGCCAAGGAGAAGTTGTTGTACCGATTTGTTGGGGAACGGCCGGTGTTTGCTTATGATAACAAGCAGAGATTGACACTCAACAGCTGTAATATAGTAATTCCGTCAGTGGAAGGAATGGATATGCGCTACATCATGGCCGTGTTTAATTCGAGAGTCATCGGGTTCTGGCACAGACGCTGCAATCATTCGATGAAACTGTTGCGGACGCATATTGAAGGGTTTCCGATACCGGTAGCAAGCAGCGGACAACAGCAGGAAGTCATCCGGCTGGTGGAACTGTTGCAAGACAGTGGGCAGAGCGCAGAAGAAGTGCAGAATTGCATTTATGAGCAATTGGATGCGAAGATTACAGAGTTGTTTGGTCTGACGGATAAAGAATACGAATTAGTAAAGCAGATCGATAATATATGACATAGACGGAGGTGTAAGTATGAGTGATACAATGCGAACGAATGATACGCTTCCTGCTTGCAGGAAACCATCCGAGATGGTACCGTTTGATGGGAAACGTCCCCCATTAAGTGAGGCTATCAGTGATTTGACTTGTCGTAACCTGATTCACGCGGCAATCGAAGCGATGAACTTTGCCTATACGCCGTATTCGAATTTCAAAGTTGGGGCAGCCCTGATGGCGGCAAATACAAAGGTATATACCGGTTGCAACATTGAAAATGCAGCATACGGACCTTCGAACTGTGCAGAGCGTACGGCATTTTTTAAAGCAGTCAGTGAAGGCGTTACAAATTTTGCCGCGATTGCAGTGGTCGGAGGAAAGAACGGTGTGATTACGGATTTGTGTCCGCCCTGCGGTGTCTGCCGTCAGGTTATGATGGAGTTTTGTGAAGCAGATAAGTTTTATGTAATTCTTGCCCGTTCGGAAGAGGATTATTGGATTTATACCTTAGAGGAATTGCTTCCGATGGGATTCGGAGCGGCGAATCTGAATCGGTAGAATGAAGCACATACTGCTTATTCGTGGCAGAAAAGAATGACAAGAGAGAGTTAGCGATGAAAAGGAATTGCGTGGACTGTCCGCGGGAATGCGGTGCAGATAGAGAAAACGGAATCGGCTATTGTGGTGCCGGGGCGTTGCCGAAGATAGCACGGGCGGCTCTGCATTTTTGGGAGGAACCTTGTATCTCGGGAGTAAAAGGTTCCGGTACTGTGTTTTTCTCCGGTTGTTCTCTGCGCTGTGTGTACTGCCAGAACCGAAAGATTGCGCTCGGTGATGTCGGTACAGCGGTCAGTTATGAGCGCCTTTCAGAGATTTATCTGGCATTGCAGGAGCAGGGTGCACATAACATCAATCTCGTAACTCCGACGCATGAGACAGATGCAGTAGTCCGGTCTTTAGAAGCAGCGAAGCGTCAGGGACTTCAGATACCGGTTGTGTACAATACCGGAAGTTATGAGAAAGTGGAACATCTAAAACGTCTGGAAGGGCTTGTGGATGTGTGGCTCCCGGACTTAAAGTATTTTTCACCGGAGTTGTCGGCGCGGTATTCTGCAGCACCGGATTATTTTGACGTAGCGAAGGACGCAATTGGGGAGATGTACCGGCAGGCAGGAAAACCGGTATTTGAACGATGGCAGGAAGAAGTAGAAACAGAAGTGGATGGAGCCTGTGAAGGAACGCAGGACGAAGAACTGCAACTGATAAAACGCGGTGTTATCGTGCGGCATATGGTGATTCCGACGCATACCGCGGATTCAAAGAAAATTGTGGAGTATCTTTACCGGACATATGGTGACGATATCTTTATCAGTATAATGAGCCAGTACACACCGGTGATTGATACGGAAACTGTGAAGCAGTATCCGGAACTGGCGCGCAAGCTGACTGAACGCGAATACGACGCGGTGGTGGATTATGCGATTGCGCTTGGTGTAGAGAACGCCTTCATACAGGAAGGCGATGTGGCAGAAGAGAGTTTTATTCCGGCATTTGACGGAACGGGCGTAAAATGAAAAAACATGAGAAGGAAGCAGGTAGGATGAACCGGAAGTTTAATACAGTCAAATTAAGTCAAGTGACGTTACAGGATGCATATTGTGTCAATGCGCTGGAGAAGGAAATTGCGTATCTTTTGGAGTTTGATCCCGATCGTCTGCTGGCGGGCTTTCGTGAGACAGCAGGCATTGATATGCGTGGTGCAGTGCGCTATCAGGGCTGGGAATCTTTCCTGATTGGCGGTCATACACTCGGACATTACCTGACTGCCTGTGCACAGGGCTATGCCGGTGGCAATATCAGTGATGCACAGCGTGACGGTCTGTATAAGATGATAACCACCCTGATTGACGGACTGATGGAATGTCAGGAGAACAGTAAGGGAAACCCCGGCTATATCTTCGGTGCTGACGGTGTGGACAGGCATAATGTGGAGAAGCAGTTTGACCATATTGAGAAAGGCGAGTGCCACATTATCACACAGGCGTGGGTTCCGTGGTATACCATGCATAAAATTCTGCAGGGATTGGTGGATGTGTACCGCCTGACCGGCTATGAGCCTGCCAAGGAAGTGGCATCAAAGCTTGGCGACTGGACCTACGGACGTACTTCCTCCTGGGATGATAAGACACATGCGACGGTGCTTTCCATCGAGTACGGCGGTATGAATGATTGTCTGTACGACCTGTATTCCGTGACCGGAAAATGGGAGCATGCAGCGGCGGCACATGCGTTTGATGAGGATGCGCTGTTCGAGCGTGTATACGGATACGGAGAGAACGTGCTGAATAATAAACATGCGAATACGACGATTCCGAAGTTCATGGGTGCATTGAACCGTTACTGCAAGATGCACGGAACGAAGGATGATAAGGGCGAAGTAATCGATGCATCCAAGTATCTTGCCTATGCAGAGAAATTCTGGGATATGGTAATCGAGCGTCATACCTATGTCACCGGTGGCAATAGTGAGTGGGAGCATTTCGGTCTGGATTACCGTCTGGACAAGGAGCGTACCAGCTGTAACTGCGAGACCTGCAATACCTACAACATGCTGAAGATGTCGTCGCAGTTGTACTGTATCACCGGCAAGGCAAAGTATGCGGAGTATTATGAAAACGCGTACATCAACACGATTCTATCCTCGCAGAACCCTGCGACCGGTATGACGACCTATTTTCAGCCGATGGCTACGGGATATTTTAAGGTATACGGTGAGAAATTCGACAAATTCTGGTGCTGTACGGGAAGCGGTATGGAGAACTTCACGAAGCTTGGAAGCAACTACTATTACGTCGATGAGGATACCGTGTATGCGGCATTGTTCGTAAGCTCTGAACTTGATTTGCCGGAGCGTGGCGTGAAGATGATACAGGAATCAGAAGTGCTTGCGGGCGGTGATACCAAGTTTACGGTAAAGGGTGATGCAACCGGTCTGAAGCTTGCTGTGCGGATTCCGTCCTGGGAGACTGCTGTACCTTGTGTACGTAAGAATGGTACATACATTGCGACAGAAATGTGTGACGGATATATGCTGGTGGATGAATTGCAGGACGGTGATGTAGTGGAAGTGGATTTCCATATGACGGTTACTGCGGTGGCGCTTCCGGATGCAGACAATGTATTTGCTTTCCGCTACGGGCCGATAGTACTGAGTGCACTGCTCGGAACGGATAAGATGTGGACGACCACGACAGGTATGTTTGTTACCGTGCCGGGCGAGAAACAGGTGGATACGGAAGTTTTGACGATTGCGGAAGAACTTGGCGGTGTAGAAGATTATATTGATGATATCGCTGACTATATGGAAAAGGATGAAGACGGATTGCGCTTTACCCTGAAGGGTGTGAATAAGGAACTTGTATTTGTACCGCATTATGCACAGCATAAGGAACGTTACGGTCTGTACTGGTATTTCGTAAGCTACGAGGAGAGCCTGAAGCTGGCAGAGAAGGAAGAGGGGTTCAAGTTCCGGGTACTGGATACGGTACAGCCCGGCTACGGACAGTACGAGAACGATGAACTGCATGCGATGCGTGAGAGTGACACGGTAGCGGTAACCTCGGACGGTACCTACCGTTATGCGAAGACAGGCGGTTCGTTCTCCTATCGTATGGTAGTAAATACCGAAGATGATACCTATCTGCAGATTACTTTGCGTAAAGAGGATAACGGCAAGCCGCTGATGATTTACCTTGGTTGCATGTGTCTGTATCATGAACATTTGCAGTACGAGGGGAACGAGGATACCTATATGCTGTACCTGAAGATGCCACTCGACGAGGTGAACCGCAATCGTGTAGCAGTGAACTACGAGGGCAGGGAAGTGACGACAGTATGGATTCGGTTTGAAGGTTTCGATGGACAGGAAAGTGCAAGGGTGTGTGATTTTATTCGTACCGGAAAGGATCAAAACTAGTCATGGAAGAGAAGAATGATGGCAGAAAGAACGGAAAAGAGAGGGTATATTCGGGTAAGAGCGCAGTGGTTAAGGGACGAGGTACATCGGAACAGAAGAAACCAAAGCAGGAGAAGAAGCAATTCAACCGCAATTCCAAATGTCCGGTCAGTCACCTGTGCGGTGGCTGTGATTTCATTGATGTGCCGTACAGCAAACAATTGATGGACAAGCAGGAACAGCTTGAAAAGCTCTTAAAGGACTATGTGCAGCCGGAACCGATGATCGGTATGACAGAGCCGTATCATTATCGAAACAAGGTAAATGCGGCATTTGGACGTGACCGTAACGGCAACTATATCTCCGGTATTTACGAGGAAGCAAGCCACAACATCATAAAGACAGATAGTTGTTTTCTTGAGAATGAGTTGGCGGATCGTATCATCGTGACCATCCGCGGACTCTTAAAGTCGTTCAAGATTACGACCTACAGTGAAAAGAGTGGCTTTGGACTGCTTCGTCATGTTATGGTACGGACCGGGCGCATCAGCGGACAGGTGATGGTGGTGCTGGTGTTGACTTCACCGATACTGCCGTCCAAGAATAATTTTGTCAAAGCACTGCGGGCGGTACATCCGGAGATTACCACAGTGGTACTGAATGTGAATGATAAAGACACCAGCATGGTGCTTGGAGAGCGGAATATCACGCTCTATGGACCGGGCTTCATTACAGATAAGCTGTGCGGGGTGGAATTCATGATATCGCCGGGTTCCTTCTATCAGGTGAATCCGGTACAGACGGAGATACTGTACAATACTGCGATATCCTATGCAGGTTTAAGCGGCAAGGAACTTGTGCTGGATGCGTACTGCGGTATCGGAACGATTGGTCTGATTGCTTCTGCAAAGGCAAAGGAAGTCATCGGCGTGGAACTGAACCGTATGGCAGTGAAAGATGCCATCACGAATGCGAAGAAGAATGGGATAACGAATGCCAAGTTCTACGCAGGAGATGCCGGAGAATTCATGGAACGTTATGCGGCTGAAGGAAGGCGTCCGGATGTCGTGTTCATGGACCCGCCGCGAAGCGGAAGCACGGAGCAGTTTATCAATTCCCTGCTGATTGCAGCACCGAAAAAGGTGGTGTATGTATCTTGTAATCCGGAGACGCTGGTAAGGGATTTGAAATTGATTACCAAGGGCGGATATAAGGTGGAACGGGCTGTGGGAGTGGACCAATTTCCTTTCACGAGCCACTGTGAGGTCTGTGTACAATTGAGGAGAACATGATATATATAATTGAGGTAGCCTCGGTAAAAAGCTAATTTTTACCGAGGTTCATTGTTTTTATGGAAATATGTTATTGACTGCGCGTTATAAAAATCATATAATGCATTTATGCAATGCATAAAAGGAGAGACGGGAATATGGAAGCAGGAGATGAATTAAGAAAACTAAGAGAACGTACCGGTATGAATCGAAAAGAATTTTGTAGGTATTTTGAAATACCTTATATGACGGAGACAGACTGGGAATTAGGAAATAGAAGAGTTCCACCGTATCTTTTGCGTCTGATGGAGTATAAGGTTCGGATAGAGCAATTGGCGGATACAAGGGAGCAAGAGAAAACGGAGGATAAGAAATAATGGATAAGAAAACAATAAGTACTATGAAAAAAATGTTTGATGATATTATGCACACGACAGAGGATGGAACAGTTGAATTTTGGTATGCAAGAGAGCTTATGGGGTGTTTGGGTTATACAACATGGCGTAGATTTAAAGATGCGATAAATCGAGCAATGGAATCTTGTAAAAGTGCTGAAATAGAGGTTTCAGACCATTTTGCCGACGCTGTCAAAATGGTTGAGATTGGTAGCAATGCGGTGCGAGATGTGGATGATATTATGCTTACTAGATATGCATGTTATCTTATTGCGCAAAATGGAGATCCAAGAAAAGAGGAAATTGCTTTTGCCCAAAGTTATTTTGCTGTACAGACAAGAAAACAAGAATTGATAGAAGAAAGAATTGCTTATATTCAGAGGACAGAAGCTAGAGGAAAACTACGAGAATCTGAAAAAAGGTTATCGCAAAATATTTATGAGCGTGGCGTGGATGATGCTGGATTTGGGCGTATTCGTTCAAAAGGTGACCAGGCATTATTTGGTGGAAGAAGTACGCAGGAAATGAAGGAAAAACTCGGTGTAAGCGATAAACGACCGTTAGCAGATTTTCTGCCAACGCTTACGATTGCGGCCAAGAATCTTGCAACAGAGATGACCAATTACAATGTGGAAGAAAAGGATTTAAAGGGAGAAGGAGCTATTACTACGGAACATGTGCAGAATAATACTACAGTTCGTGAAATGCTTGGTACCAGAGGAATTAAACCGGAGGAACTCCCACCATCAGAAGATATAAAGAAGTTGGAGCGTAAAGTAAAAACGCAGGAAAAAAAGATTGCGAAGGAATCCGGAGTACTTCCGAAGAAAAGTGAAGAATAACTTTTAATTTCATTAAATTCGAGTGACTAAAATAGAAAGGCATAATTTATGAAACGAACAAAACTAATAGACACATTACTTCCTGACTATACAAACGGGGAAGAAATTTTTAATATGGTAAGCCACATTGTGGGCGGCGGACTTGGCGTCATCTATCTGGTGGTGTGTGTGATTGTCTCAGCATTGCATCATAATATATGGGGCGTCGTATCCTCCGCTATTTACGGTGCATCTGTTATCGCACTTTTTACGATGTCCAGTGTATACCACGGAGTAAAGCCATGTATGGCAAAGAAAGTATTGCAGGTGCTTGATCACTGTACCATTTATTTTATGATAGCAGGTACATATACACCTATCCTGTTATCGCTTTTGCGAAAGACAGATCCTGTCGTTGCATGGGTTATATTTGGTGTTGTGTGGGGTGTTGCGGCATTGGCTATTACATTTACCGCAATCGATCTAAAAAAATACAATGTATTTTCTATGATTTGCTACATTGGAATGGGTTGGTGCATTATCGTGACAATCGTGCCGGTGTATAAGGCTTTAACCTTCTGGGGATTCGTATGGCTCCTGGCAGGTGGAATTATGTATACTATAGGTGCTATACTTTATGGAATAGGTTCGAAGGTTAGATATATTCATTCTATTTTTCACATCTTTGTAGTGTTGGCAAGTATTATGCACTTTATTTGTATCTTGTTTTTTGTCATATGATTTGAAATAAAATGATGTCGCTGTTTT
>JAZNXH010000116.1:0-2029 GCA_045593785.1 Lachnospiraceae bacterium | reverse complement strand
TTTGTATATCTTCTTTATCATTGCTGTAACCTCCATCAGAATCCAATTATATCCTACAACCTTCATTTTCTCAAGTAAAGCAAAAGAAATCCCCCATAATATTAACCGTAATTTCTTTTCACTTCCACTTAAGAAATAATCAATTTCAAGAGGCGTGACAGATTCGCAACCTCCATTCCGTATATCGTATCTCCCGGACTGATTGTCGTTTCTTTACGATTCTCTGCCTGCAGAATCTTATCGATTCCAGCCGAACCGGCGTTACCTGCCTTGTCTTGTTCTCCCTTCACCTGCATGTCCAACGGAACCGGATTTACCAGCAAGATTTTACGAACTTTCTTCCCGTTTGCACTCTCATTGCACTCAAACGCATACTCAGGAATTGGCTTTGCACTGCTGTCAAACGACTCCACAAACCATAAAAGAATTCCGGAAAGGGCTCTCGTGAAATATTTCCTGCTATCTGTAAACACCAGAACCCGCTTGCGCCTTACCACACCAAATAGCTTAATCACCACCAGTTCTTCTGCTGTTTCAATCGTACAATCAAAGTTCTTTCTCTGATTCCCTCCCAGAAACCAAAAACGATGCATTCCTTGTAAACGATATCCCTTTGTCCGGCATACACGCTTTATCTTAAAAAGGCAGTTGAGCCGCTTAAATAAATAACGGATATAAGGAAAACAAATACATACGATGGCAATGCCAATGACACACAACCAAAATTCCATATCAGTTCTCCTCCTTTTTCAGATAGGTAACATAAATCAACGGCGTTTTTCCCACAACAACCGGATATGGCATCAGTCCCTGCTTCACAATCGCAAGAAGCTGCGCTTTTATGTAGACGTTCAACATCCCCGCATACTGGAAAAACAGCGCCTCATCTACATGCTTTGGTACTCTGGTCTTGTTCTTGCGCCAAAGCTCTGTTAACTCTTTCGTAAGAAGCTCCGACAATTCTTTCTTAATTTGTTCACACGCCGGTTTCCAGTAGGCGCTTTCTTCTTCGAAGGTTAACGCCGGAATATCCAATCTTACTTCTCCGTCTGCATCACGTCTTAAAATCCCCAGCTTTTCAAACTCCGGAATCAGTTCATACAACAGGACATTATCCGTCTTTACATCACACGGCAAAAAAGAAGCATAAAAGCGCAATATGCTCGTTAAGGAACAATTATACTTCAAGCGACGATACGCCCAATGCGCATCTCCGAACACCGACTGACAATCCAGCATCTGACAATTGCAAATCCCATCGTTTTCCTTGCTGTAGCCAATATATACCGGTCCGGAACCATCATATAACTTATCTCTGCCCTGACCGTTTTCAAAGATGATGCCACTGGCGAGCCATCTTCCGGCATTCGGTCGTTCCGGCAACTGCTTGGGCTGGTTCTCAAGGTTCGGGCGGCATCGAAAAACTGTTTCTGCCAACATCTGATTCATCATAAAGAGAAGCAACGTAACTTTCTGCTTTTCCGTCATTTCGTTAAATTCCGTCCGCTTCGTCAGCGGTTCAAACTGTTTCCAAGCAATTTCCCAAACCTGCGCGGCATATTTTTCTGCCAGTTTTTCCTGCGCCGGGATATCGCCGAACGAATCCTCATACCGTTGCATAAAGCATCTGGTATACACAAGACCGCCCGTCGTTCTCCCCATCAATTCTCCCTCGATTAACCGCTCGATGATCTGCTCGATATAAGCACTCGGCATCCCCATGGTATCCGCGATTCCCCGCACCGACACCGGGTTTTCATAAGCTAGAATCAGGATATTGGATTCCAAATCGGAGCGGATTAAGGAAAGCGGTTCCTCCTTCAGACCAACATTCCCAATGATGCTGAGGGTTACCGACTTTGGCTCATAACTAATCTGTGCATACTTTTCCGTGTTCGCAAGTCCGTCTTTGATCTGGCTGCGTCCGGTTGAAAGCCTGGACAATACCGTACCACGGGGAATTTTCAAATCCATGGCAATCTGATCCACCGTTTGCCCGTGCACATAATGTCTTACAATTACCTCACGG
>JAZNXH010000115.1:0-2549 GCA_045593785.1 Lachnospiraceae bacterium | reverse complement strand
ACTTATCTTCGCCCGGACGGAAAGTCTCAGGTGACAGTAGAATATGACGAAAACGGCAAACCGCTCCGCTTGGATGCAGTCGTTCTTTCTACGCAGCACAGTGCGGATGTATCACAGGAACAGTTACATGAAGACATTAAGAAGCATGTGTTCGAGCCGGTTCTTCCGAAAGAGCTTATTACAAAAGACACCAAATTCTTTATCAACCCTACCGGCCGTTTTGTTATCGGTGGACCGAATGGCGACAGCGGTCTGACCGGTCGTAAGATTATCGTAGACACCTACGGTGGTTATGCCCGTCACGGCGGTGGTGCTTTTTCCGGTAAAGACTGTACAAAAGTAGACCGTTCCGCTTCCTATGCTGCACGTTATGTAGCCAAGAATCTGGTCGCTGCCGGTCTTGCTGACAAATGTGAAATTCAGCTCTCTTACGCAATCGGAGTTGCCCGCCCGACCTCTATCTCTATTGAGACTTACGGCACCGGCAAAAAGACAGAAGATGAACTGGTTGATATCGTATCCAAACACTTTGATCTGCGTCCTGCCGGTATCATCCGGATGCTCGACTTACGCAGACCGATTTATGGCAAAACCGCTTCCTATGGACATTTCGGCCGTAATGATATCGATCTTCCTTGGGAACGATTAGACAAAGTGAACGAATTGAAGAAATATCTTTAATATTTATAAGAAAAAAGCTCTGCAATGCAGAGTTTTTTCTTGTTTCTTCGTCTAATTCGAACGACTATTATTGACATAAAAGACAAATCTTTATATAATATGTATAATTAGGCACTATGGGAAGATATCTATACACTTCTCCTGCTACAATACCATAAAAGGAGGGCTTTTATTTCATGAAAACAACAAGAATTTTTGCCAGTCAGGCAGTGCCGGGTATGGTCGTAGCGGAAGATGTCTATACTTTCAATAACCAGATGATTATTTCTGCGGGAACCGTCTTAGATGATAAAATGATTACCCGTATGAAGTTTTATTCTGTGGCTACCATCATCATTAACAAAGAAGATACTGCAAATCCTATTGTCACGATGGAGTCCACGGTTGCCGAAGCTATAAAAGCTTCTCCGGAGTTTCAGTACTACAAGACAGAACTTCCTGTAGCAATTAATACATTAAAAACTGAAATTCACCATCTGGTTACCAGCCCTACCTCTAATGTTGATCAGAACTCCTTGTTGAAAAGCGTCTCCCGTCTTTTGAAGAAATCACGTAACGGTATCCACGTATTCGACATGTTGCATTGTCTGCGCGATCTTAACGATCAGACATTTGCCCACTCGATCAATGTATCCTTGATTTGTTATGTTCTTGGATCCTGGTTAGGCTTTTCCAGAAAAGAACTTGAGACCCTTACACTCTCCGGTGTTCTTCATGATATTGGTAAAGTAACCTTACCTCCGGAACTTATTTTGAAACCCACAAAGTTAACGGACGATGAATATGAGACCATTAAGACACACTCTGTACGCGGTTATAACATTCTTCGTGAAAAGGACGTTGATAACCACGTAAAGTTTTCTGCAATGATGCATCACGAACGTTGCGACGGAAGCGGTTATCCTATGGGCCTTCGTGCCGACCAGATTGATTCGCATGCAAAGATTGTTGCAATTGCCGATGTATATGAAGCAATGACTTCTGCCCGTGTTTATCGTAACGCAGTATGTCCGTTTGAAGTAATCCATGTGTTAGAAGATGAAGGTATGACCAAGTATGATACACAGTACCTTATGTGCTTTTTGGAGCACCTTACCTTGTCCTATATCAACAGCAACGTGCGCCTGAGCAATGGTGCCGAAGGAAAGATTGTCATGTTAAACAAGCATTCTCTCTCCCGTCCGGTTGTAAAGTGTGGCCGTAAGTACGTTGATCTTTCTACCGAGCGCAACATATTTATTACTGAAATGTTGTAATTCCAAATCAATTGATTATATTCAAAAAGCACGGTGCCAAGCACCGTGCTTTTATTCTGTCTGTTTATCTGATTAACTTACGCGCAACTTAAACTTCTTTACTGCCTTTTCATTTGCAGCATCCGTTTTCGTCATAATTGCACCCAGCCCTCTCAGCTTTTCTTCAAAGCCTTCGTAGCCACGTTCAATATATTCCACCTGTTCCACAACAGTAAATCCTTCTGCTGCAAGACCGGCAATTACAAGTGCTGCTCCTGCGCGAAGATCCGGAGCGGTTACCGTTGCACCGGTCAGCTCTGCAATACCATCAATAATTGCCGTCGTTCCTTCTACCTTAATGGTTGCGCCCATCTTGGTAAGCTCGTCAACATACTTGAAACGATTTTCAAAAACGCTTTCCGTTACAATGCTTGTTCCGGCAGACATTGCTAACGTTGTCGTAATCTGCGGTTGCATATCAGTCGGGAATCCGGGATACGGGAATGTCTTTACCGTTGCTCCACCAAGACGTTTGGTTGCACGTACACGTACCGCATCATCAAACTCTTCAACTTCTGCGCCAATCTCTACCAACTTCGCAGTAATTGCTTCCAAATGCTTCGGAATTACATT
>JAZNXH010000114.1:0-2448 GCA_045593785.1 Lachnospiraceae bacterium | reverse complement strand
TGTTAAAAGCGTCCAACAGTACGCTGTATATTGCCATTGATGGCAAAGTAAAGGCTGCCGCAGAAGGAGAAGAAGCAGATGTAGAGGCTTTCCGTCTTTCGAAGGAAGCGAAGGTGAAGATTCCGAAGACAGCGAAAGCTCCGACCGTAAAAATTGATTACGCAAAAGATACCATAGCACTGAAAAACGGCATGCAGGTTTCTATCGACGGCAAGAAGTGGCTGACGGTTTCTCCGTATGACAAGAACGAGACTACCAGAGAGCATAAATTCTATAGTGATTCTACGACAGTGACCAAGACAAAAGTATCTGCAGTGACGCCGAGAGAATTGGTGGATGCGGTAAATACCAATAACCTTGATTCCTGTCAGTATGGTTCTAATGTAGATATTGTGCTTCTGGTAAGAACTGCAGCAACCGATAAGAAGTTCCCGTCAGCAAGTGCGACAATTACGTTCAAGACTCCGGCAGCCCGTCCGGAATATACAACTGCTGCAGCAAACGGTCAGTATCCATTTAGTTATACGGTTGCTGATAAGACTGCAGGTATTACTGCTGAAATGACGATGGATGTTTCGAAACTAATCGATAAGGGCAAAGAAGAAGATTTCAGCAAGTTTGAGTATATTTTGTTAGACAATGCTGTAGGTGCTACAGAGGTTGATCTTCTTAAGGTGAAGTGGTCTCCTGTTCCGGCAGACGGAAAAGTTGATCTTTCCGGTAAGATTGGTAAAACATATAAATATACCAAAACAGATAAATCGTCCGCTACAGTGAAGTATGAAGATTCGACCTTTGTTGTATTGCGGCGCAAGGCAGATAAAGATAACGAGCTGTTTGCAAGCGGATACAGAGAGATTGGAATTCAGTTTTCGGCAGCAAAATTAGTAGATGTCAAAGTGACAGCTCAAAATACTACCTATGAGATGGTAATTAACGAGAAAGAAACAACGAAGGCAAAAGCAGGTGACAAGGTAACCGTAACCTATACGATTGATAGTGGTTATAAGCTGTCCGATACTGGTGTTGTGGTTACCGGCTATGATGGTGAAGTAACAAAGACAGACGGCAAGGTTGAGTTCACAGTTAAGGGTGATGCAGAGGTGACGGTAACGATTAATACGGCTGCTGACACCCCGGCTGAAGGCTGAGATGCGAACTATAATTGAACAGAGTAGTGCTATGTGAGACAGAAGGACCTCGGATTACTCCGGGGTCCTTTTCTTATGATTATTACCAATTTGTTTTGGCAAAATGTTACAAAAAATACTCGCCCTTTTCTATTTGCAAAGCGATGGATGTCGAGGATATAATGAACTTATTGGAAAAACATGGCAAGAAAGGAGCGTGTAGAGCGAATGGAAACAAATAGAGTCGAATCAGGGGAGGGATGGTTACAGGTTGGAAACAGAATCTTTTATTTCACAGACGATTGATGCAACACAAAAGAGAAACGCATATGATGCTGAGATTAAGCTGTTACTAAGTGATAAGATGATTCTGTCATGGATTATTAAGTACTGTGTGAGTGAGTTTTCCGGGTATTCACCGGAGGAGATATGTGCCTGCATCGAAGGGGAACCGGAAGTGTCGGAACGGAGTGTGTTTCCGCGGAGTGTACCGGAAGCAATCGTAGGGATGAACACGGAAAGCTCGATTCCAGGTGAGGGGAAGGTTACATATGACATTCGTTTTTATGTATTGACACCGGATAAAAAACATGTGAAAATTATTATGAACTTGGAGGCACAGTTGAAGTTCAATCCCGGATATGATCTGGTGACGCGCGGCGTGTTTTATTGTGCACGTATGTTGTCAGCGCAATACGGAACGGAGTTTACGGCACAGGATTATGATGGATTGAAAAAAGTGTATTCCATCTGGCTGTGCATGGATGTGCCGAGGACAGCAGAATATACGATTACCGGTTTTCGTATGGGAAAAGATGAAATTCACGGTTTGTATTCCGCAAGAGCAAGATATGACCTGCTTGAAGTGGTGCTGCTGTGTCTGGGGTCACCGGAAAGAGAAAAAGAGGGTCTGCCGGTACATCGGTTACTGAATGTACTGCTGTCGAGAACGTTGAGTCCGGAAGAGAAGAAGCGTATCATCAGAAAAGAATTCGGTATTGCTACTACGGTTAAGCTGGAAGGAGGCATAGAGCGGGTGTGTAATTTAAGTGAAGGCGTCTTTCGAGATGCAATGCAGCAGGGACTGCAGGAAGGATGGCAGCAGGGACTGCAGGAAGGAAGGCAGCAAGGAATACAGCAAGGAATACAGCAAGGAGCATTGAATACACTTGTATTTTTGGTAAAAGACGGTTTGCTTTCTGTTGATGTTGCTGCAGAGAGAACCAACATGACAAAAGAAGAATTTGAAAAAATACTGATAGAGAGTTAAGATAAAATGACGCTGGGGTTATCACCTCAGCGTTTCTGATAAAATACT
>JAZNXH010000113.1:0-2543 GCA_045593785.1 Lachnospiraceae bacterium | reverse complement strand
GTAGAGAACAGCACAGACAAGATGTTCATCGGAGCAAACTATATTGTGACACCAACGGAGAAGAACACGCCGGATGCAATTCAGACCTGTTTAGAACTTGGCAGACTTCTTGGATTTTCCAACGTAACTACTCTTTCACCGGAAGAACATGATGAGATGATCGGATTTCTTTCGCAGTTGACGCACTGCATAGCAATTACGTTGATGACTTGCAATGATAAAGAGGATATGGAGAAGTTTACGGGTGATTCTTTTCGGGATCTGACTCGGATTGCAAGAATTAATGATCTGATGTGGAGTGAACTGTTTGTGGAAAATAAGGATGTCCTTTTAGAGCAGATGACTCTTTTTATGGACAAATTCAGCGAACTAAAAACAATGCTTGAAACGGAAGATGTGGAAGGCATGAGAAAAATGATGCGTCACTCTACGGAACGCAGAGCATTGTTTGATAAAAAATGATAATTGTATTGTTGCAGATTTGGATGAGAGGTGTTCTGTGAAAGCTATCATTTTTGATGCATTCGGTACGCTGTTCAAGGTTACAGATGGCGGTTCCGCGAGAACGATAAGAAACTATATCGCTGCTGCCGGAGTTGTGGTGGATGAAGCAGCGTTTTTGGAGGAGTGGAAAACCTATTACAAGAAGCATACGAGTGGTGAAGGTGAGTTTCTGACAGAGCGAGAGATATTCATCGCGCGGATTCAGATGTTCTATGATCGGTATGACGTGGATCGGAGTGCCGAAGCAGATGCAGATGTCTTGCTTGCGGGTGCATTCGAACGCGAGGTGTATCCGGAGGTGAAGACGGTGCTTGCCGGACTGATGGAACGTTATCAGGTCTTCATCGGCTCAAATACAGATAATGATGTGCTCGAACGTGTCATGCAGAAAAATGATATCAAGGTACATAAAGTGTATACCTCAGAAGATTTGAAGTGTTACAAGCCAAACCCGAAGTTCTTCGAGAAGATTCTGAAGGATAATGGGTTGTCTGCCGGAGAAGTGTTGTTTGTAGGGGATTCTGTAACAGATGATGTCCTCGGCCCGAAGGCAATCGGGATAAAAACGGTCTGGGTGGATCGAAACGGCATCGGCCAAGATGCAGGACAAGATGGTACGGTGACGAATTTACGAGAGTTGTGGGAGGTTATATGAAAATTCTTGAATTTGGTGATGTAACAAAAAGAAAGATGATTCTGATACACGGTTTTCAATGTCCGTGGCAGGTGTGGGAAGAATATATTGAGCATTATAAAAATGACTTTCATGTTATCGTACCGATACTGTCAGGCCATAACCCGGAGAAAAAAGAAGATTTTATTTCATTTTCTGCGGAAGCAAGGGAGCTTGAGGATTACATAATTTCGCGTTATGGTAAGGCGATGTATGCTGTTTATGGTATGTCGATGGGCGGTGTTTTAGTAGCAACACTGTGGCAGAATATGAATCTGTCTTTTGAAAAAGTGATTTTTGATGGTTCGCCTTTGGTGTCCTTAAATGGATTTATGAAGAGGTTCATGAAAAAGTTTTATCTTGATATTACGCATAAATCAAAGCAAAGAGATAAGAAAACCGTGGAACAGGCGACCAAAGTGATTATTCCGGAAGATAAGCTGGATAACCTGCTGAATGTGCTGGACAATATGTCGGATGTAACGGTTGTGAACAGTATAGACAGCATAGCGGATTTTAAACTAAAAAGCGATATCGCTGCGCCGAATACAATGGTGTACTTCTTTCATGGAACCGCGCCGAACGAAATGCTTGCAAAAAAATCAGCAAAGTATGTTCGAAAGCATTATCCGACTACGGTGGTAAAATGCTTCAAAGGTAAATTTCATTGCGAAAATGCGTTGTTTCATCCGGAAATTATGATTGCGGAACTGAATCAGATATTGTAGATAAAAGGTTAGTGGAGAATTTGCATGATAAGAAAAGCAACCAATAACGATTTGACAAGAATTGCAGAGATCGAAGTGTTCAACTACCGGCTCAACTTTTATCCCATCTTCCGTGATGATGAGTTCTACTTTGAAGAACTTCAGGTTCCGAAGCGGATGGAAGCATTCAAAGAGGCGATTGAAACGATATGGGTATATGATGACGGCGTGGTTAAAGGCTTCATTCAGGTGGATGGGCAAGAGATTAAGAAGCTCTTCGTAGAACCGGTGTTGCAAGGAAATGCAATCGGTGCTGAATTATTGAACTTTGCCGTTACTGTATGCAATGCAGACCATCTGTGGGCGTTGGAGAAAAATCTCAGGGCAATCCGCTTTTATGAGCGGTATGGGTTCCATGCAACAGAGGAAAAGAAGTTTGAAGAGGATACAACGGAGTATCTGGTGCGGATGGAACGCACCAGATAGTACGCAAGATACACTTGTGGGGCGGTTGACGATTAATCCTCAGCTAGACCGGACAGCTTCGGTCGGTCAAGTACCATCACAAGCACCGGAATCAGGACAATCTGAATGATGATTCCGGGAATGGCATTTGTCACCGCGCCGGCAAGGAACGCGGCAAAGGTAAAGCTTCCGCC
>JAZNXH010000112.1:0-2351 GCA_045593785.1 Lachnospiraceae bacterium | reverse complement strand
TCGCAATCGCCTTCTCTGACACCTTCCATATTCATTGGCATAAGTGGGTCGTGAAGCGACATGCGAAGAAGTAACCAGCCTTGTACCTCTTCACTGTGGAAGGAGAGACGTACACCTTCAAAGGAATTAGGTGCAACATTGTATCCGGCTTCTTTTGCACGAGCTTCGAATACTTTTAATACCTCTTGTCCATAAGCACCAAAGTCTTCTGTGAAGATCTTCATACGGAATTCTCTTTCGTCGAATCCTTTTGCAAGCTTCTCAATGAAAGAACCGATTTTCTTGCCTTCCTTAGCGGCAAGAGCAGCAGCGATCAAAAGTTTCACTGCCATGTAAGCACCGTCATCTAAGAAATAATTCTCACTTAAGGCACCATGGCCGGAAGTCTCAATAGCAAGTGGAGAGACAACACCGGATTCGTTCAAACGAATAGATTCGTTGATTACATTCTTGTAACCACGTTTGAAACGATGGTGAACAAGCTTTAATTCATTTTCTAAAAAGTCAGTCAATCTGTCTGATGTAACAGAGTCTGTAACAATCGTGCTTCCCGGATAATCTTTTGCAACGATAGCTGCCATCATAGCGATGATAGCGTCGCGGTTTACCGGAGAACCGTCCGGAAGAACTGCAGCCATACGGTCTACGTCTGTATCAAAGATAATTCCGAGGTCAGCATTGTTGGCAAGCACTGCCTGCTTGATTGCTTCCA
This sequence comes from Lachnospiraceae bacterium, assembly GCA_045593785.1. Lineage (GTDB taxonomy): Bacteria > Bacillota > Clostridia > Lachnospirales > Lachnospiraceae > SZUA-448. The sequence goes on along the minus strand of JAZNXH010000112.1, from coordinate 1,639 downwards.
TCGCAACCTTGTTTTCCGGATTCGGAATGTGGTTCGGGAAGGTTCCATCTGGTTCTAAGAACTGACTTCCGGTTGTGTCAGCGCCAAGCGGAGCAAGTACCTTCTCTACAAAGAAACCACCCGCACCATTTCCTGCATCTACTACAATGCGAAGTCCCTTGAGTGGTTTGTCGTACTCTTCCGCATTTACACCGGCTTTGATTTTTTCTTGCAAGCTATTGGTATAAACGCTAAGGCTGTCGCACTCTATAGCAGGCTTGTCGCATGCTGCAATTTCCAGTGTTTTTGCAATTGTAAGAATCTCTTTAATGTCTGCTTTTTCCAAACCACCGTCTATGGTGAAAAATTTAAGTCCATTGCGGTTGAATGGAAGATGACTTGCTGTAATCATAACTGAACCGTCAAATTTGAATTCAGGAAATACAACTGTCATAAACATGGATGGTGTGGAAACCAAACCACAGTAGTAAAGGGTTGCTCCGGCAGCTCCGGCACCTGCAATAAATGCATCCTTCATAAGGTCGGCTGTGATACGAGAATCGTGTCCAACACCAATTTTTAATTCTGTAGCCGGTTTTCCGGATTTGTTTGACAGCCATTTTACGAATGCCTGTCCAATTAAGTTTACAGCATCCTGGGTCAAGTTTACCGGTTCGTCTGCAACACCTTCTGCTGCGACTCCGCGGATATCACTACCGTTTTGTAATTTTAATAAATCAATCATGGGTGACCTCCGATTATTTGTTTAATCTTTTTCCAACAGCTCCGGCTGGATGAATGAGAGCGAATTGCTCGTTTTTGTAACCTGTTTCTTCGATTACTGCAGTCTGCAGAGCATCAAATACAGCAGCTAATGCTGTGAAGCTTGATGTTCCTTGGCTATTGTAGCGATCTGTCTCAGATGTAACTACCATAGGAATTACGATATCTGACATATCAGCTAATGGAGAAGCAAGGTTCTCAGTCACACCAATAACTGTTACTTTCTTTACATGGCAGATTTCTAAGATTTTGAAAAGTTCGTCTGTCTTTCCACCACGAGAAGCCCATACCATTACGTCACCTTCTTGAAGGTAACCGGTTGCTCCGTGAACTGCTTCTGCAGGTGAGATGAAACGAGCCGGACGCTCCACACAACACATAGAGTGTGCGAAGTGCATACATGCGATTCCGGAATGCCCGCATCCTGCTGTTCCGATACGCTCTGCCTTGCAAAGTGCGTCAACAGCCTTTTCGAATGCTTCCATATCCATTTTATCTCTTGTTGCAAGAATCGAATCACTTTCGATTGTAAAAGCGGCAAGAGCACGTTCTTTTGTTTCTGCTTTCATTATGTATAACCTCCGTTTCTTATACCCAAGCTTTTACTTTGTTGTAGATGCTTTCTGCATCAAGACCATATTTCTTGATAAGTGCCACTGCCGGTCCTGATTCACCAAATGTATCATTTACACCAATCTTTAACATCTTGGTAGGTGCTTTTTCAGAAAGTACATCTGCAACTGCACTTCCAAGTCCTCCGATTACTGAGTGTTCTTCGACGGTAACTACTTTTCCTGTCTCTTTTGCTGCTGCAACAACCAGTTCTTCATCAAGTGGTTTGATTGTGTGGATATTGATTACTTTTGCATCGATTCCG
>JAZNXH010000111.1:0-7315 GCA_045593785.1 Lachnospiraceae bacterium | reverse complement strand
GGTCGGGGGGCCCCGTGTTTCTGGGTGTTTCTTTCGGGCCCCGAGGTTGCCGTCGGCTCTGTAGGTGTCGTTGCTTCCGGCTTCTGTGGTGCAGGTGTCGGCGTTACTTCCGGTATCTGCGGTGCAGGTGTCGGCGTTGCTTCCGGCTTCTGCGGTACAGGCGTCGGAGTTGCTTCCGTCATGCCTTCGTCCGGCTCGATGTCCGGTGTTGGCGTTGCCTCCGGAACCGTGGTCGGAGTCTCATCCGGTACAACTACTTCCGGTTCCGTCACCGGCGTCGGCGTTGTCTCTGTCTTCTCCGGCTGCGGTATGTCAGTTGGCGTCGTATCCAGTTCCAACTTATCTTCTGCTTCTTTCCATACAGTTAATATATCTTCTGCTACACTACCGATACTGTCCTTACTAACATCAATCTGCAACTGCATCGAATCCGTATTCTCGAGCGGTACTACCACCTGAGTTTCCAGAATTTCTACGATTTCTTCAATCGTCTCGGCCTGCTTACGCTCCGGTACCAGTTCGATGCCACGAAGCAACTCGGAAACCTCCTCCGTTGCAGCGAACTGCACGGTACCATCTTCCTGTACTTCAATCAAGGCAAGTACTTCCGGTGCCACCATGTCCTCTGTCTCCGTACTCAGACCGTTTCCTGCCTGCAACGGAACAGCAACTGCCTCGATGCTTTCCTTTCCGCCTTCGGTCTTCTTCTCAAATACGGTAAGTTCTACCTTACCCTGTTGTACGAATGAAGAAACCTTAGCCTTCACACTTTCCGTGAACAGCTTCGCGATTGCATCGTGCTTCTCCTCTTCCAGTTCGGCATTTCCTGTCTTTTCGCCGAGCAGGTACATCAGCACATTATACTCATTGAACGATTTATCCACCGCATCGGCGAGTGCATATCTTACTTCTGATACGGTCGTAGTTCCTCGGATTGCCATGGTCGTATTCGGCGCATTGATTACATAAGACTCATTCTTCGAGAGTTTTTTCTCAATCTCTGTTACCATGGTGCCAAGTTCCAGGTCGATTACAGTACGGCTGTCGTTTTTACCGCCATCCGCTGTCAGCTTCATCAGCGCCAGACCTTCCAGATAGACATACTTGTCATCGTCCAGACGCATGCGAAGATAGCTGTCTTCGTATACGGTAACATAGTCACCGGAACGAAGCTGCATACCCGGATAAGCATCGAGCATCTTATCTTCTCTGGCAATGCTGCTCTCTCCATAGCACTCGATAATCTCTATGCTGCGATACGCCAGCTTTCCAAAGAGTAACCACCCTCCGACTCCTCCAAGCACCAGCACGGCAAGAATCACGATAAGCCATACCTTACCTTTTTGGCTCTTCTGTTTTTCTGTAACCTGTTCGCCCATACGAATCCTCCTGTTACTTCTGTCTCATACGACGTCGTATTATTCCGTATCTTTAATCCGTATTCTCGGAGTCAGATAATAGGTATATCCGCCATCTTTCGGTACTCTTGCACAAACTGCAGTCCAATACGTTCCATCATGCTCCACGGTGTATTGGCTGCCACTCGTCCACTCCAGAGCAACCTCATCAAAGTTTATATCGGCAAGACTTCCGTCAAACGGATTATCCGCTTCACTAAATACCACATATTCCGCACCTTGAGGAAGTTCAAAATTACATGTTCCCGGTACGATTAACTCCATATCGGCCACACCAAGATCCTGCATTACCGACTGTTCCAAACCGTTGTAAACATAAGCAGTTTCTCCCGGATTTGTATTCAGGGTAATACGGATGCCTTCCTCTACCAGGATATAATCGGTCTCATAACCATATTCTGCAAGTTCCGTATTCTCATGAACGTATACGACATCTTCATCATCGAAATTATAGTCTTCCACCGTACCGTAGACGAGCTGCTCACCAAGATACACATGGAGTTCATCCGCTTGTGCAAATGCCGACAGGCCGATTTCTTCCACACTACCCGGAACCAATACATGCTTCAGATTGTAGCAATCACGGATGGACGCACCGTCCAACAGCTTCACGCCGTACGGTATCACGAGACTCTCTAACTCACGGCATTTTGAAAATGCAAGATACGGTATCACCTCAAGCGATGAAGAGAGCGTTACCTCTTTCAGCGAACTACATCCGGAGAATGCACCATCTCCCAGACCGATTACACTGTCCGGCAACACGACACGCTCCAAATCAAAACACTGGTTCAAGGCAAACTCGCCGATGTACTGTAAGGTATCCGGGAATACAAATTCTACGACGTCACCCGTACCGTTGAAAGCATCCGGCTTAATCTCTAATACCGGCAAACCTGCAACCACGCTCGGAATCATCACGGTTTCATTCCGCATCCGTCCGGTCTCCTCGATGCCGGTAATCCAGACACCAACCGGACCTTCCACTCCGCTTTCGTAGAGGTAATCCCACAGCAGGTTATATTCGTCATATTCTATTACCCCACCGGCTACATTCAAGTTCTCATCCCATTCCGGTTCTTCCGGCTCCTCATCAGGCTCATCCGGAATCGTCCAAATCGGTTCTTCATCGTCCTCTATGTAAGGCGTCGGTGTTGCGGTCGGATCCGGAATCACTGCTGCTTCGATTGCTTCTTCAAAGCTATGCTGTAATCCTTCTGCAGTACTGCCAATGCTCAACTCATCCAAATCCAGTTTCAGCTGTACGCTGTCGAGATTCTCCATCGGTGATACACGGTAGCTCTCCACCAGCTCGTCCAACTCTTCCACGGTCTCTGCTTTGCTTCTCTTTGCCTTCAGCTTCAGATCTTCGGTCAGTTCTTCTGCCTCTTCGCTATCGGCGAAATGCAGCTTGCCGTCTTCATCCACTTCTACCAAAGCGATAACCTGCGGAGATACCAGCCGGTCTACGATGGTACTAAGACCATTGCCCTTCTTCACGTTGACATACGAAGCGCTCAGCTTCGCCTCGTCATCGTCTTCTTCCTTCTCGAATACCATCAACTCAACTTTACCATTCTGTACATAAGAAGATATCCGGGCACTCATACCATCTTCAAGCAATTCCTCTACTTCATCCGCCTGATCGGCATCCATATCAGCATCCGTGCGGACTGCTACAAGATACTCCAGGATATCCTGCTCGGTCAAGTCCTCACTTCCTGCCGGAATCTGATAACGTACTTCCGAGACAGTCGTGGTTCCTCGAATTGCCAGGGTCGTATTCGGAGAATGAATCTCGTACGAAGCACCTTCTGACAGACGGTTCTCTACCTCGGTTACCATCGTACCCAGTTCCAACTCAATCTTGGTACGGCTGTCTTTCTTGTTGCCAAGTGCCGACAGCTTCATCAGCGCCTGACCTTCCAGATAGACGTACTTGTCATCATCCAGACGCATCCGAAGGTAACTGTCTTCCCGTACCGTCAGATAATCTCCGGAGCGAAGCTTCATACCCTCATACGCTTCCAGTTCCTTGTCGTCACGATATACGCTCGTATCACCGTAGCTCTCCAATACCTCCAAAGAGCGGTATCCGGATTTACGGAACAGGAAAATGCACGCTGTCGCTGCAAGAGCCATTGCAACTACGACTGCTGCAAGGATAATCAGTCCCGCTTTTTTCTTTTTTACCGGTGCAGGCGGTTGTGCCTGCACCGGAATGTTCTGTGACATTGTTTCACTCATTCGCTTTTCCTTTATCTTTCTTTTACACAAAATCGGTATTTCATTTCTTACTCTTCTTTGCTCTTCAGCTTCGGCGTTACCAGATAGATATAGTCTCCACCCTCTGTCAAGCGGTATCGCAGACACAGCGAAACCCACTCGTTTACTCTCTCGATAATTACACCGCCTCCGTCATCAACAGCATTCCACTCAATACCGTCACCACGAATGGTTTCATCAATCGTATCCGATCCACTCTCGGTCAGTCCCCATGCAAACTCAATTGCTCCGGTCGGTATCCCTATCGAAATCGGGTCTTCTATCAGATACTGCGCATCAATTGCACCGATTTCCTGCATAATCTCCAGTTCCAAAGCATCATGCGCCATACTGCTCTCACCGCCCAATTTCACAATTCTGTTTTCTGCAATCGGATTCGTTACACAAGTCAAGGTAGAACCGGATACCGCATATACTTTTACATTCTCGTCTGCTGAGAAAACATTATTCGCAACCGTCACGCCTTCATGCAAATATGTTTTTACATTCGATGAACTCTTAAATGCACCTGACTGAATGGTTGAAACGCTTGCAGGAATCACAACTGTTTGTAAAACATCTGTACTGAACGCATTTGTACCGATTGTAGTAACGCCATTCGGAATTACCACAGAAGTCAGCCCTGTATTCACAAATGTGTTATCCGGAATCACACTCAATCCCTTCGAGATTTGAACCGAAGTTAATGCAGCACAATTATTGAACACATCCGTTCCCATGCTGGTTACACTATCCGGAATCACAACGGAGGTCAGACCGGTAGAATTGAATGCCGATCCCCCTATCTCACTCAGACCGTTCGGCAGTTCAATGGAGGTCAAAGCCGAACATTGATTAAATGCCGAGTACCCAATCACAGAAAGATTCGAATTGTCAGCAAACGTCACACTTCCCAGACTACCACACTGATAAAATGCCTGTTCGCCAATCGTCACAACGCTGGCAGGAATTTCAATAGCGGGCAGACCTGTTTTTCTAAACGCCGCCTTTCCAATCGTTTCAATATGTGTCGGCAATGCAATCGTTGTTAATGCCGAACACTCTAAAAACGCTGCTTCCCCGATGCTCGTCAATTGCGAACCTTCCGCGAATTCGACACTGTTAAGACCGGTACAGCCATAAAATGCCTCTTTTCCTATATCAGTCACGTTAGAAGCAATTTTCACACTTTTAATAAACCCCTTTTGGCTAAATGCACTCTCTCCAATCCCCAGTACCGGTACATCGCCAACAGTCTCCGGGATCACGATGTTTTCGTATTCTGTAGCAGCAATTGAAAATCCAACAATCTGCACACCGTACAGAGTATAATCAGCTTCAGAAAACAGTTTCCCATAAACATACTGTACATCAACGCCATAGAACACATCCTGACCCAAAGAATTGTAATATGGCACCACAATATATTCCAATGCCGTACAACCATAAAATGCCCGGTCACCAATATTAGCATAGGTTGATTCGCCTTCTGCATTTTCCCTCATGTCTATTGCCACATCACGTAGTGTAGTACAACCTTCAAATGCAGACCTTTTAATATTTCCTACATTGTTCAGTACTACTGTCTCTAACGAAGTACAATTCATGAAAGCTTCTTCCTCAATCTGTTCCGTATGTGACAGTTCGAGATACGTCAGCGATGTCATTCCTTTGAACGCACCGGCAGAAATACTGTACTCGCCATATCCGACAATACCGGTAATACTTGTACCTGCAAAACTCGCACCTGTAAACAACGCAGGATTCTCCGAATATGCAGGCAGGAACAGTCCTCCATTCAACGCAGTACATCCGGCAAATACATCACCACCGAGGTTAGCGAGTGAATTCGGTAAGGTGATACAGACTTCTATACCGCCACCTTCATACGAATTATTCATCATGACTTTTTCCAACTTTGCAGAGTAAGCAAATGCTTCATCCCCAATCGAAGTCACATTGCCGCCACCGTTCACAGTCACCAGATTGGTACAGCCTTTGAACGCTCTCGCATCTATGCTCACTACGGACCACGGTATAGTAACACTGCGCAAGATTGATGTAGTAAACGCGTACTCGGCAATTCTGGTTACGGGACAAGACTGTTCAATCACCTCATTATTTTCATCTATTGTAGTCAAGATGATTTCGGATGGAATCTCAAAATCAATCAGAGAATCCTCTCCCGTTACCGGAACATTACGATACAGATACGACCGAATCGTAGCAGACGGCATATCCGCATTTTCTTCCGTCACTACGGAATAAAGCAGACCGGAAGCGACATCCACATGCAAACTGTCTGTTCCAAACAACGTACAACCGGCAAATGCATCCGACGCACATTTAATATTTCTGGATGCCGGCAGTTTGATCGTTGTAAAGGTACAACCGTGAAATGCACCGCTTCCGATATAACTTGCATTGGAAAGGTCAATGGAAGTTAATCCGGTACAGCCGGCAAATGCCCACCAAGTCAAGGAGTACGGTTCTTCCGGCATATCGACTTTGTTCAAACTTGTACAACCGGAAAACGCCTTGTCCTGAATGGAAGCCGCTTTTGATAAATCAATTTCCTGAAGCGCTACACATCCTTCAAATGCAGATGGAAGTATATCAAACGTGCCACTTCCTTCCGGCATCTCAAAGTAAACTTCTTTCAGATTCGTACAGCCGAGGAAAACACCCTCTCCGATCTGATTAATTGCACCTGAAATAACAACTTTCTCTATATGCTTATTTTCTTTGAAACAAACTCCCTCAAGAGTATTGACACCATCAACAACTAAGTTGACATTTTTCAGATTTTCCAGCGAAACGAAATCAACCATCCTGATTTCATCCAACGAAACCGTAATCGTATCAACCTTTTCACTGTTTGCAATTGCCTGTGTCAGAGACGTCTTCATTTCCTCCGTCTGTACTGATTGATCAAATCCGTTTTCGATCACGACTGTAGTTACATTCGGACAGTTGCTAAAAAGATTTTCACTCACGCCAATGACTACGATACCCTCAAGTTTACTCGGTATCGTGATGCTCTCGGCGGCACGATAGTCTTCTGAGATATCATTCAAAACGTATGCCTTTCCGCCGTCGTCATATTGTATCTCATCGTACTTGTACACTGCAGCCAAATTATCCGGCATAACGATTGGCGTGGGGCTCGGACTCACTTCCGGTTCTGACGGAGGAGTTATCGTACCACTGCCGGTGCTTCCGCTATCTCCATCGCCGGTACTTCCACCACCTGTACTTCCGCCTCCGGTGCTTCCGCTATCGGTGCCACCACCGGTACTTCCACTGTCTCCACTTCCACTATCTCCGCTTCCGCCTTCATCCTCAGTCGGCGGGGTCGGCTCTGGGTCCTCGGTCGGGGTCGGTTCCGGATCACCCGTAGGCTCCGGGTCACCTGTCGGCTCTGGATCATCAGTCGGTTCCGGCGGTGCCGTAGTCGGAGCCTGAGTAACAATCGGCGTCGGAGTCAGTGTTGCTTCCGGTTCATCTGTTGGTTCCGATTCGTCTGACGACTCCGGTTCTTTTGTCGGTTCCGGTTCTTTTGTCGGTTCCGGTTCTTCGGTTGGTTCCGGTTCCTCGGTTGGTTCCGGTTCCTCGGTCGGTTCCGGCTCTTC
>JAZNXH010000110.1:0-10417 GCA_045593785.1 Lachnospiraceae bacterium | reverse complement strand
TTCATATACTCGCCGGTACGTGTATCGATGGAAATCTTATCTCCAAGTTCTACAAACAACGGTACATATACGGTTGCACCGGTCTCTACAACTGCCGGCTTGGTAGCACCGGTAGCGGTATCGCCCTTGAAGCCCGGCTCAGTCTCAGTAATAACGAGTTCTACGAACAACGGCGGTTCTACCGAGAATACCTGACCCTGGTGGGACAGCATCTTAACCATGTCGTTCTCCTTAACGAACTTCAAAGCATCACCAATCTGCTCTGCGGATAATGCAATCTGATCGTAAGTTTCTACGTTCATGAAGTGGAACATATCACCATCAGAATACAGATACTGCATATCGCTACGCTCAATGTGTGCCTGCGGATACTTATCCGTCGGACGGAAGGTCTTATCTACCACACCGCCACTCTTTATATTTCTCATCTTGGTACGAACGAACGCTGCGCCCTTACCCGGCTTTACATGCTGAAATTCAACAACCTGAAATACTTCACCATCAATTTCAAGTGTAATTCCGTTTCTGAAATCACCAGCTGAAACCATAAAAGATCCTCCTTAGAATAATAGCTACACTTTAGTGTAACCGATATGCATATTTTTTTCAACTGTTTTTTCTACGAAAAATGCATTTCATCCGCTTCAAAAAAACAATTTTTATCTTTCATTACAATTCAATCAGATGTTTCGGAGAAAAAGTCAGATTCTCATATCCTTTTTCATTAAAAACAATCATATCTTCGATGCGGACACCGCCAAAATCCTTGATATAAATACCCGGTTCCACCGTCAGCGTCATTCCCGCAGTTACCGGTTTATCGTACTTCATCGATGCACGCGGAGATTCATGGACGTTCAATCCGGTGCCGTGTCCGAGTCCGTGTCCAAAACAACCTTCATACCCGGCCGCATTAATAATGTTCCGTGCAATCGCATCAATTTCCACTCCGGTCATACCCGGTTTTACCTGTTGTAAAACTGCATCCTGTGCCTGCAAAACCGTATCATAAACATGCTTCTGCTTTTCTGATGCTTTTCCGATGACTACAGTACGCGTCATATCAGAGCAATAACCATTATACTTACAGCCAAAATCCAGTGTGACAAAATCGCCCTTTTCCAACTTTTTGTTCGACGGAACCGCATGTGGCATCGACGAATTGATTCCGGACGCCACAATCGGGTCAAAAGAATTTCCGCTTGCACCATGCATCTTCATGGAAAACTCCAGACGCGCTGCAATCTCAAGCTCGGTCACACCCGGTTTCAAATAATTCAGTATCTCTTCAAATGCCAAATCGCCGATATGCTCTGCCTGACGAAGTTGGTCAATCTCATATGCCGTCTTGATAATACGGATATCTCCCAACTCATCTTCCACATTGACAAACACAACTTCATCCGCTTTTTCCTTCCATGCCTCCATCGAAGCGCACAGCAGATGCTCTGCTTCATAACCAATCCTCTGACAGTTTTCTTCTGCTACAATCTTGGCAATGGCTGCAGAATATCCTTCGTTTCCAATGTCAATTGCTTCACAAGTCGGTGCTTCTGCCTTCACCTGGTAAATATACCGGAAGTCCGTCATAATCACACTTCGATTCTCCGACAAAAACAACAGTCCCGTATCGCCGCAATATCCGGACAGATAACGGATATTGTCGGTATTGGATAAAATCACTGCATCCAACTGTTTTTCCTGTAATATCTGCTTCACTTTCTCATTCATATTGCTGACACCCTACCTTTCCTTTTTTCTTTCGTATTCTTCCCTGTTTTTTACGAAAACAATGCAGGCATCTTTCAGCCTGCATATATTATTTGATAAAACGCTCTAACGCAACAATATAACCGTCTGTACCAAGACCTGCAATCTGTTCCGTGCATACCTCTGCTGTCACTGACACAGCACGAAACGCCTCTCTTGCGTGAATATCAGAAATATGCACCTCGTATACCGGAACTTTTATCGTCTCCAGTGCATCACGGATTGCATAACTATAGTGTGTATAAGCACCCGGATTAATAATAATTCCATCCGTCTCTTCCAAATATGCCTGCTGAATCCGATCAATGATAGCGCCTTCATAATTGCTCTGAAAAAACTCCACCGCAATCCCAAGTTCATCTGCACGCGCCTCTATCTTTTTTAGCAGAGATTCATAATTCTCCGTCCCATATATCCCCGGATTACGAATCCCAAGAAAATTCAGATTCGGTCCGTTAATCACCAGTACTTTCACTCTTTCCACCGTTCTTTCTCAATCTATACACTCGGTTACACTACAAATAGCTCTACTGTAACTGTCTTTTATAAAAAAACAGGACAATCCGTTCCAGATAACGTTTCAGCACAATCTGTATCTCTTCTTTTTTTGCAATTGGTTTTACCAGAATGCTGTACAGACCTGCACGATTCGAACCAAACACATCCGTAAACACCTGATCACCAATCGATACCGTATTCCGTATCGTTGTCCCAATCCTCTTCATCGCGCGGCGGAATCCTTTTCTGGAAGGCTTCTTCGCGCTGAACACATAATCAATCTCTAATTCTTTTGCGAACTTTCTTACACGATTTTCCTTATTATTGGATACCAGACAAATCCGGAATCCAAGATTTTTCAACTTTTGTAACAGTTTTCCCGCACGAGTATCTGCCGGCGCATCGTGCTGCACAAGGGTATTGTCAATATCAAAAAGAATTCCGCGAAATCCTTTTTGATACAGCTCTTCATAATCAATTTCAAATGTGGAATCCACCCATTCATCCGGGTAGAACTGTGAAATCATTCCGTTTTTTTTCATCATTACACTCCTTCCTCATATGAAATACACAATCCGACACGCACCCTATGCACAACGAAATCAATACTTATTGAAATACTGCTTCTACAATAATCGTATTGCCATTCAGCATCTCTTCCGTTACTGTAAGCTCTTTTTCCATGTGTTTCACACCGTCTACCACCCAATACAAGAACTGTTTACCCTCCGTACTATCCGCAGTAAGCACATTATCATAAGCAGAATACAGCAATACTTCAAAACCGCAGTCCGTCGTAAATCCATTATTAATAGTCACATTGCAATTCTCCGGAATCTGAAGGTCGATACTGTATTTTTTACAATCCAGATCAAAGAACGCATACAGATTCATATAAACATAATTGCTACGCTTTGCCATATATGACTTGATGTTACTCATGTTTTTTTCCACCTGCGAGATTTCGGTTCCCCAGGTTTCCAGATGTCCGGATTCCGGACTATGCAGCTGTTCGTTCAGACGCTCTTCATGCATTATATTCATCTGTTCGTCAAAATATTCGCTTCGGAACACACCATTCAACAATTCCAGTGTTTTCTTAATAAAGATATCCTGACAATCTTTTCGACGCATCAACTGACAGAACAACGGACAAACTTCCGAGATATCTCCCGGTTCGCCAACCAGTTCAGTCAGATAACGCTGCGTTACACCTGTTCCGTAAATGCCGGTGGAAAAATCCATATCATGCAGGAGATAACGCCACTTGCCGTCAAACGGCGCCTCACTGCTGTACTCTTCTCCTTCTGCAGCATAGTAACGATACGCCTTATAGTTGTTATGCGGCCAGTCTTCGTTACCGATGTACATCTGGTATGCATAATGCTCGATATAATTCGCTACATCCACCTGCTCACACAATTCAGCATATGTTGCATCATCAGTTAAGTCTGCATATGCATATTTTTCATACATAGCCTGATAGTCGTCCACTGCGTATTGATTGGAGCCATCACTTTCGCCCTGCTTTACAAGCTCGGTACCTTCCAGAATCTCCATTACACCGTCAAACTTCTTGTAGTGTTCTTCGAAGTACGATTCATGATACGGCTCCGTCAGATAATATGCGCCAAAGTAAGCACCGTTTACATAGACTGCAGCCGGACGTACTGCCTTTGCTTCATATCCTGCCTGCTTTGCCAGTGTCTGGAACAATTCTTCACGAATAAATGCGTTGTTAATATCATTACCGTATGCACGCAATACCAATCGCTTGAACGAGTCCACCAGCTGTTCACTTCCGTCCATCGATGTCGTAAAGAACGGATAGCGGAACTTGTTGTTCACCTCATCATACTCTTTTCTTGCAAACAACTTCAACGACTTCATGTCATTGGATCTTGACCAGCCACCGTAAACACGTACACCGGCATCCTGTTCCAAGATCAGTTCACCGCTCTGGGTAAATACCTCCAGATGAATCGGACGTTCACTCTCTCTGCCACGCATCAGATAATTGGCAGGTGTTGTTCCGTCGATTTCTGCATCCGGATTTGCCAGAAGAAAATCATCCCTTAATTTACCTTTTACCAGAATACCGTATTCATGGTCATACAGGTTGTACGGATCCGTTGTAATACTGAAAATCAGCGTATCATAACGTTCCTCAACCGTTTCCCCCACAAAATAAGTCCGGATTGCCGTGTCAGACCATGTTCCGTCTGCATATAACGCACGTGCACTGACTGCATATGCCACTGTATTCTTGCTTGCAGTAAAACGGATCGGTCCCTGATATTTTTCTGCATTTTCATCCGGGATTGTACCATCTAATGTATAATAGATATCCACTGCATTCCCCGCAGTGAGCACCAATTCTGCCGTGGAAGAATTAAAACTGTCTTCCAAGGAAAAGCTTACCGGTTGCACCGAATACTCTGCGGGTATCGGGGTTGCAAAAGGAGTCGGGGTTGCAGTTACATAGATTACGCTCTGTACCGGTGTTTCCTGGATTATAGGAGTCTCCTGTATCGCCCCGGTTGTCGGAGTAACCGTAGCTGTAATATCGCTGTTTGTACCAACAGGCTGTTCTTCCTGTCCGCCACATGCAATAAAGCAAGCTCCCAGAATCATAACACTGGCAAGCAGTGCAATCCCTTTTCTTCTCATCTTACTATCCCTCACTTATCTTGGTTAACTGCGAAAAAGAAGCGTGTCTGCGTTTCGGACACGCTCTTCTATCATAAATCTTTGAACAGTAATTTACAGTTCTTCGTCTACAATCGTTCCGGTCTTTACACGGTTGTCCAGTGCACCGCTCCGATTATAAGTTCCGCCCGTAGCAGATAAAATCTTCTCTGCGGTCGAATAAATATCACTTGCGCGCTTCGAAAGTCTGTCAGCGATAGATCCGCTACCGTTAAACACCGTCTTCAGATCACTGATATCTGCCTGCATGAATTTTTCTTTGTTTACACTGAGTTTCCCGGAAGCTTCTACCGTGATTCCAATATCCTCAAGCAGTCCTGCATTCTTGCGAAGCATGTTGTCCGTCAATGCCAACTTCTTGGTTGTGGTCTTATTCGGAACAGCTGCAGCAGAGTCCAGCATACTGTTAAAAGCATCAATAAACTTCTCTGCCGCATCATAAATTGCATCGTAATCGTATTCCTGTGTCTCAGTTACAACGCCGGTAGCCTCATCGGTTTTGCTCACCGTCTTCGGCTTAAACAGAGAATTCTTACCCGTCGTCCGTAATGCATCCACCGTAGATTTTAATTCTTTCGCATCCTGGGCAAGCAATGTAACGTTCTTATCCATCACTTCATCGTTGCCGGTTGCGGTACCGTTCTCTTCTGCTTCCTGCTTCGCATAATAAGCATTCAAAAGCTTCTTATACGAGCCATTCTTAATCGCCGCATAATCACCAAGAAGGTTGGATGAACCTTGGGACTTGTTTGCACCCAACGAAGAAAACATGTTATCATTGTAATTGAAAAAATTGTTATTGATTGTGTTTGCCATACCGTATCCTCCTTGTCTGACATATCTGTATGTTACAAACTACTCCGGTTACCTCCGTGTAACCGTTACTGCTACTTTTTAAAGTTTTCCAATTCTGTCTCCAGACGAACCACCTTTTTCTGTTCCTCGATATTCTCTTTGCGAAGGAGTTCTTTTTCCTGCTCAGCTTCTTCCAAACGGTTCTTCAAAGCAACAATCTCATTCTTCAAATTGAATATCTCATTCTTTTGCTTTATATTATTATTTTCGGCTTCATCGAGCTGTTTCTTTAGCTTGAAGTAGTCATCTGCAAGATTAATCTGCATCAGGATACTCTTCATATCGGCATCCATCAGTCGGTAACTGTTATCCTGCTTTTTCAGTTCAGCATATTTACCGTTTATGTAACTTGCAACCTTCTGAAGATACTCTTCACTCTCATAGCCGCAAAGGGTATAACGCTTATTATCTATAATCACTTCAATATCAGTTCGCGTTTTCATGCCTGTCTCCATTCTGATTGCATATCTATTTCATATATTATAAACGCTCTTCTACGGTTAATCAACCTATTTTTTCCGCTCAAACCGCAGATTCACAAAGATTTCATACCTGTTTTATCTCCTGGGGCACACGTCCGAAATGCAGATACGCTTCCGGTGTCAGGATTCTGCCACGTGAGGTCCGAAGAATAAAACCATTCTGTACAAGATACGGTTCATAAACATCCTCAACTGTACCCGGATCTTCACCAATGGTTGTAGCAATCGCATCCAACCCTACCGGACCACCGTTAAACTTATCCATCATCGCGAGCAGAATCTCCCGGTCAATCCGGTCCAGACCTTTTTTATCTACTTCCAAGAGATCCAGCGCATACCGCGCCACCTCTTCGGTAATCTTTCCGTCAAACTGTACCTGTGCAAAATCACGGACACGTTTCAGAAAACGATTTGCAAGACGCGGGGTTCCTCTGGAACGTTTCGCTAATTCCGTAGCACCTGCAGGGTCAATCTCTACTTTTAATACTTCTGCAGAACGCAAAATAATCTCCTGCAGTTCCTCTACCGTATAAAACTCCAAATGACTTACCACACCAAAACGGTCACGTAACGGTGCTGTCAACATACCCGCACGGGTAGTTGCCCCGACCAGCGTAAACTTCGGAAGTTCCAAACGGACAGAGCGTGCCGCAGGTCCTCTTCCGATGACAATATCAATCGCATAATCTTCCATCGCCGGATACAGTAATTCTTCTACCTGGCGGTTCAGACGGTGAATCTCATCGATAAAAAGGACATCGCCCTCGCGCAGATTGTTCAGGATTGCCGCCATATCGCCCGGTTTTTCAATGGCAGGCCCCGCTGTCGTCTTGATATTTACCCCCATCTCATTGGCAATAATCCCTGCCAGCGTTGTCTTACCAAGTCCGGGCGGTCCGAAAAACAATACATGGTCAAGCGGTTCCTGACGCTTCTTGGCTGCTTCAATGTATATCTTTAGATTTTCCTTTGCTTTTGACTGTCCAATGTATTCGTGAAGAAATTTGGGCCGTAAGTTTCCTTCGACTGCCTTATCTTCTTCGATTCGTTCGGTTGTAATCATTCGTCCGGCCATACGTTAACCATGCCTTTCTTATCTCTTTCCATCGGATGGCGCAACACGCCACCCCTGATATTTCCGGTTATTACATGACTCTTTACATCATCTGTTTCAAGCTGAGCCTTAAAACATCTTCTGTACTCATATTTTCTGTCACTGCTACTGCACGTACTGCCTTTATCGCATCCGAAGGTGCATAACCAAGTGCTGTCAATGCTTCAATCGCATCCTTGCGTACAGATTCTTCTGCTCCGTGATTTCCGGCAGTTGCAGCACTCTTTTCCCATTTTTCTTCAAACGCATCTTCCAGCTTGAACTTATCCTTCAGTTCTAATATCAGCTTTCCTGCCGTCTTTGCACCGATGCCCGGACACTTTGATATTGCCTTGGTATCTCCCGCCAATACTGCAAAACGCAAGTCATCCGTTGACATCGCAGACAATATACCGAGTGCTCCCTTCGGTCCGATACCGCTGACCGTAATCAGCAGTTTAAACACTTCCAACGCATCTCTTGTTGTAAAGCCAAACAGCGCAACTCCATCTTCACGTACCTGCAGATAAGTATGCACTTTTACTTCTTCATGCAGGTGGTGCTGTAATTCATCCGCCATACTGCCCGGTACATTGATTTCATATCCGGTGCCTGCTGTTTCCACCACCACTGCTGCAGGGCGCACTTCTTCTAATTTTCCTTTGATGTACGCTATCATATCTTTCTACACCTTTCCGGTATTAGTCTCTTCCAAATTCTTTTCGTTTACACCCGGCTGGTTTATTCGATTTTCTCAAAATGTCCTTTGGAATACGTCAACCTTCCTTCATCAATGAAAGAAATTATCAACTCAGTCTTAATGTTCAACGCGTTGGATATCTCAATCGCATTGCTGTTCGGATACACTTTCAGATACTCCTCGATCAGCGAAAACAATTTTTCATCTGCGTCCCGGCATTCCGGACAACTGAATACTTTTGTTAAAGAAGGGAATGCCTTCTTACAGATTCTGCATTTGCACAACATAGTTCTTCTCCGTTTTATCCTGTACTTGTATGCCTGATTACATCAATGTTGCAAACAGGTTCAGGAAATTCTGCTTAATTTTTGTCCACAACGGTCGGTTCTTCCACTCCTCGTACGTAATCTCCTTTGAAATCTTCATCGTCTCTACCAGATCTTCATACGCCGGTTGTAATGCCTCTTTGTTATAAATCAGTGCTCCGCACTCATAGTGCAGATAAAAACTACGGTAATCCATATTGATTGTTCCAATGATACCACATCCCTCGGTCAGTATCGTCTTCGCATGAATAAATCCCGGTGTATACTCATAGATTCTGACACCGGCACGCAACAACTCACCATAATTATACGAAGTCACCAGCTTGACATTTTTCTTGTCCGGAATATTTGGTGTAATCAGGCGAACATCGATGCCGCCCTTCACTGCCTGCTTCAGAATCTCCTTTATCTCATCATCAATCACCAGATATGGTGTCGTAATATAAAGATACTTCTTCGCATAATACATCACCTGCTTGTATGCAGATACAATCGGATTCTCCGGATTGTTTGCCGGTCCGTCGGTAATCGCCTGACAGAACACATCGCTCGGAGCAAACTTAGCGTTTGGCTTATATTTACCGTAATCCATGAGCGGATCCTCCGAGCTCACTTCCCACATTTGCAGGAAGCTGACCGTAAATCCCCATGCTGCATCGCCCTCGATGCGAACTGCATTGTCCTTCCACACGCCAAAACGTTCTACTTCATTGACATATTCATCGGCAATATTCATACCACCGGTAAATGCAATATTACCATCCACTACCACAATCTTCTGGTGGTTGCGGTAATTCATATAAAGTTTTTCCGTATAACGGTGTACCGGATTGAATACATGTACTTCAATTCCGGCGTTTTCCAACTTACGTCGGAAGCCTTTCTCCGTACGGAACATGCAGCCAAAGTCATCGTACAAAAACTTTATCTCTACACCGGCTTTTGCGCGCTCCTGCATAATCTCAAACATCTGCTCCCAAAGCACACCTTCTCCCACGATATAGAAGTTAATGAAGATAAAACGCTCCGCTTTCTTCATCGCCTCAAAGATTGCTTCGAAGGTATTTTCACCCATCGGATAATAGTCTACCTTGTTGTTGGCAAACAGCGGAAAATGGTGTTGTTCCATACTATGGGCAAGACGTGTTTCCTGCGGATGCAGTTCCTCAAACCGCTTCATCACTTCTTTGTCATACTCATAAAAGCTCTGTCCGTGCTGCATCTTATACAACACTTTTTTCTCCAGTTTTCGCTTTCCGGTCCTGCCCCAGAGCAGGTACATAATATGACCGGTGAGCGGAAATCCCAGCACCACACAAATCCAGCTCAGTTTATAAGAAGGACTGCGGTTGTCATTCACCAGACCCATCATAATCACGATACTTGCCATCTCAATAATCAGATAAATATACACTGTATATCCTGCAAGCCAGAATGACAGCGCAAAAATAGCAACGAACTGCGTCAGCACCAAAAGTGCTACAATCATTGCCCGGAAAAAACCACTCCAGTAACTTTTTACTTTTCCGCGTTTTTCTTTCATACTAATCCCCAGTCTTTCACTTATCATCTTTTGTACGGTACATGTGACATCTACCGTAGAATCCCCCACTCCAAAACGCATCCAAAAAGATATATATCGTTTATATTACCATATATTTCAGAAAAAAAACAGACGTTTTTTTGACCGAAAAACACTTAACATACAAAAGAATCTATAGTAAACTATATTTAAACAATCTCAAGCAAAGGAACGACACATGCTGACCTACAGACAGAATCTAAATCTACCCATACAGTGTTTTGAAAATTATGGTGCTTCCCCCGAAGAAGTGCTTTATTTTGATATCGAAACCACCGGACTGTCTGCTGACAGCTCGTTCCTGTATCTGATTTGTGTCGGATTTCTGTCCGAAGGAAAACCGGTACTCTGTCAGTGGTTTTCTGAGAGCTTTACGGATGAAGTGAATCTCTTGCATGCCTT
>JAZNXH010000109.1:0-40342 GCA_045593785.1 Lachnospiraceae bacterium | reverse complement strand
TTCAAACGAAACTTTGATTTAGCGGTATCGCAAAAACAACACCCGGAAGTATTTGCTTATGTTTCTTCCGAAAAGGAAGGTGTCCGATTCGTACTGGATACGGTAAAGAAACTGGTGGAACAGGGACTGTTTTTGGAGATTGTGGATTTTGGTATCCGAACGGTTGCAAAGTATGCAGGATATCTGCTTGGTAAGAATTATGAGAAGATACCGCCCAAGTGCAGAGAGCTGTTCAGTATGAACAAGGTGTATTGGGCAAAAGAAAAATAGGATTAAATCCGCAATTAAGGTGTTACGGTGAAGAATATGAAGAAAAGTACAGAAAAAACCAATGTAATGCGCATCTTAGACCAGAAGAAGGTGGACTACACCAGTCATTTCTACGGTGACACAGAGGCAATCAGCGGTGTGGAAGTAGCGGCGGTGCTTGGTCAGGATGAGAACAAAGTGTTTAAGACCTTAGTTACCATCGGAGCGACCAAGAATTATTATGTGTTTATGATTCCGGTGCACAAAGAACTGGATTTGAAGAAAGCAGCAAAGGCAGTTGGTGAGAAAAGCATTGCCATGATTAAGTCCAAAGAACTGTTGCCGCTTACCGGTTATATTCACGGCGGATGTTCTCCGATTGGTATGAAGAAGCAGTTCCGAACGGTAGTGCATGAGACGGCAGGAAACTTTGATACGATTATGTTCAGTGCGGGTAAGATTGGTTATCAGGTGGAACTGCCGGTACAGGCGCTGGCTAAGGTTGTGCGGATTGAACTCTGTGATATTGTGAGTGATATGCAGGAGAATGAAATAAAGTTGTAAGGTGTAAGGAAAAGACAGATGAATGTAAGAGATAAACTGAGAGGCATTAATACAATCTTGATTGATATGTACGGTGTGATTCTGGAAGAAAGTAAGGGGTACTTTATTCCTTATACGTTTCAGCACTTTCCGGAAACGGAGCATGAGCGCTTGACCAGACAGTTTCGGGTAGAAAAGCTGTTTACCAAAGCGGGATTAGGTGAGCTGGACTCTGATACATTCTTGAGTTTACTGGGATTTCAGGATGTGCAGTTCCATATGCGAGATTATATTGAGAATTACCTGACTCTGGATGCAGGGTTTGCTCCGTTCGCAGAGAAGTATAGCAGGAAGAATAGCGCATATCTGACATTCGAAGAGTTGGCGAAGCGTTTTGATTTTGTATTGTTATCGAACGATGTGTCACAATGGAGTACATACATTACGGAATATCATCAGTTGAATGGGTATTTTAAGGACAAGATCGTTAGTGCGGATGTTGGTTGCCGTAAACCGCAGAAAGAAATCTATGAGCTTGCCCTAAAGCGCATCGGGAAGCGGGCAGAGGAATGTTGTTTTATTGATAACAGTGTGAGTAATCTGAATGTAGCGGCAGAACTAGGAATCGTACCGATTCTGTTCAACCGGGATCAGGAAGACTATGACGGGATTGTTGTAAATTCGTTTGAGGAACTGGCAGAGTTTTTTTTACAGGGAAAACGGGATGAGATTTGATTGATATAGTTTGACCTGACAAATCTTCGCAAGCTTGGAAATGTAACCACCTTAAACTACCTCTATAATAGGCTGCAACAGGAGGGAAAAAGTATGGAGTGGATCGCAGCAATGCAACAGGCAATTACCTATATGGAAGAACATCTTTTGGAGGAAATCAACTATGAAGTTGTAGCGAAGCAGGTGCACACTTCGGGCGATGAAACATGCAGGATATTGTATCTGGGATGTAAAGCCGGGAACCTATGTTGTATTTGAATGCATCGGGGAAGACGGTGACTGTATCGGTGATACCTGGTCTAAGTTCTACAAGGAATTCTTGCCGCAGATGGGGTATGAAGCAGAAGCAGAAACCGACTATGAGATCTATTTTGAACAGGGAAGAAAAGGTCTGTTCTGTGAGCTGTGGATTCCGGTGAAAAAGAAAGCATAACAACCTATGAATAAGAGTCCTTCATGCATGAAAGGATTCTTATTTTTTGATGGATTCGGGGGTATTGTTGCAACATAGGAAAAGTGTTAATGTTTCGGTCATGGTATGTTGGTGATGTGGAGGAGTTATGAGCGTAAACAAGTTGATGGATTATATTGAACAAAATATTAAAGAGAAGATTACTTTGGTTGAGTTATCTGCGCTGATTCATTATTCACCGCGCCAGGTATATTACATGATAAAAAAAGAAACAGGCATGCCGGTCATGAGCTATATACGGTATCGGCGGTTGTTGAGAGCTGCGGGTGAGATTGCGCAGGGACGGAAGCTGTTTGATGTTGCAGTAGATTACGGATTTGAAACGCAGGCAGGGTTTTACAAAGCGTTTCTTTTGCAAATCGGATGCTCGCCAAAAGAGTATCAATATCATGAACAACTTCATTGCGCACGAAAAAATCATCCTGCTGTTGAAAAAATCATGATGGAGGGAATTATTATGGATGACATTATAATCCGAAAAGTGGAACAGAGAGATGCAAGGAGTATTTGGGAGAATATTTTTTCAAGAAATACGCCGGAAGAGGTAGAACAAAGAATTGCCGAAAGTATAAAAGAGATGGAGGCGGGAAGAAAGGTTCAGCTTGTAGCGTCGATTGAAGATAATATTATCGGGAATATTTCACTTGTGAAGGAACAACATATATTATATTCACATCGTTGTACGTTGGCGGATATTGTGGTAAATCCTGCATTTCAAAATCAGGGACTGGCGACACGATTGTTTCAGGAAGTCTGTAAGGAAGCCATCGAAATGGGATTTGAGTGTGTAACTACAACCTGTCGCGGTGATGGAACAGAACAATTTTATAAGTCGCTCGGAATGCAGGAAGGTGGCAGAATACCGAACGGGATTTATGAACCTTGGGGAGAACACAATAAGTACGATGAGATTATTCTGATGAAGGAATTAAAGTAAAAAGAGTGGTTGATTTCTCAACCACTCCGATGTATAATTTACTCAAAGGTAATCGGATGTGACTCCATATTGGATGAAATCCGATTTGCCCTCAGTGATGATCAAAAGAGTAGCACCAGCACTTGGGTCGTGGGGTGCTATTTCTTTTTGCTATCGTGATGTTCTATGTAAGACAAAGACGCGAAAATTACTAGCAATAAAGTAAGAACTTCTATTGTGTTCATAAGGGCATCCCTCCTTCTTAGTACTAGAGGGCATCGAACAATCGGAAAATCACACCCGAACTTTTTCAATTACACAAAGATATTGTAACATATGGCGGAACATATGTTCAACGACTTATATTGACAGATTTTGTCGAATATGTTATTGTTACAATAATCGTATAGCGATTATTTAATAAAACACGAAAGGATGGTACAGATTATGAAAAGATTAAGCGAGGTAGCAGTAGCGTAACTGAATAACGGGTGCAGGAAAAGTTTTTTTTGCTGTGCCGTTCAAAGTAACCTTTCGTGAATTCTATAGCCATCGGTTGTAGCACACCTTAGGTGTGTTATTTTTATGTTTATTACCGTAGGAAGCAACACGGACTAGGTTTGCTTTCTACGGTATTTTTGCGCCCATTTTTGCGAACAGTCAGAAAGGAGAGTGACGTGTATGAAAGAGATGAGATTAGGAATGAACTTGAATAACAGGATTGTAAAAGCAGTAACTATGGAGGAATTAATACATGAATTTGAACGATTATGGATTTACAAACGACTACATATCCGAATTGGATGAACAGACATTAACAGTAGGCTGGATTCCTGCGCGGGTGACAGCGGTTCACCGGGAACGTTATCAGTTGGTATGTGAACACGGCGAAACCTACGGAAGATTAAAGACAAAAGAGTATTACGGGGGATTTGAAGCATTCCCGACAACCGGAGACTTCGTACTGATCCAGTACATTGAAAACGGTGACAGCCAGATTGTAAAAACACTACCGAGAAGAACCTTCTTCTCACGGAAAGACCCGACCCCGGGACGCGGAGAACAGGCAGTGGCAGCGAACTTTGAAACGGTATTCGTGGTACAGTCATTGAACCATGACTTCAATGTAAAACGTCTGGAACGATACATGACATTGGCGTGGCAGTCCGGAGCAGAACCGGTGGTTCTGCTGACAAAAGCGGACTTGGCAGAGGAATACGATAGCTACTTTACCCGTATTATGGAAGTGGCCCCCGGTGTGAAGACCTGTGTGGTCAGTGCAAAGAGCGGTTACGGTATGGAAGAGTTGGAACAATTTTTGCAACCGAAAAAAACAGTGGTGTTCTTAGGCTCATCGGGGGTTGGAAAATCCAGTCTTGTGAACGCGTTGGCAGGTAAAGAAATCATGGACGTGAACGGCATCCGTGAGGATGACAGCAAAGGGCGCCATACCACGACACATCGTCAGTTAGTGAAGCTGGAGCGCGGTGTAATGCTAATCGATACACCAGGTATGAGAGAACTAGGCATGTGGGATGTGTCCGTTGGACTTGGCTCTGCATTTTCTGATGTAGAACAGTATTTCGGAAAATGCAAATTTTCGGATTGCAAGCATCAGACTGAACCGGGTTGTGCGATAAAGGCGGCGATTGAAAGCGGGGCATTATCAGAGGCACGCTGGAGAAGCTATAATAACCTGAAGCGTGAAGCAAAGTATTCGGACGACAAAGATGCATTTATCAGGGAGAAGAGTAAACGCAATAAGGAAATCTCGATGTATGCGAAGAAGATAAAATCGGAGCGGAAGAAAGGATGGTAAAATTGTTATGTTAAAATATAAAGATATTATAATCCGGAATGCGACGGTCAACGATGCTGCAATCTTAGAAACATGGTGGAATGACGGAAACGTTATGGCACATGCCGGATTTCCAAACGGAACCGGACAGACAGCAGAAGAGATTGCAGAGAAGATAAAAAGCGATGCAGACAAGGTGCACAGACGGATGATAATTGAATTAGCAGGTGTTCCGATTGGTGAGACTAATTACCATAACATCAGTGACGGAATTGCAGAAATCGGAATCAAAATCTGTGATTTCTCGAAACATGATAAAGGTTACGGGAAAATCATATTAAGCATGCTGATTTCATATTTGTTTGATGAGTTAAGTTATGAGAAAATTGTTCTGGATACCAATCGGAACAACACAAGAGCACAACACGTATATGAACAGTTGGGATTTCGTAAAGTAAGAGTGCGGGAGAATTCATGGAGGAATCAATTGGGAGAATTGCAGTCTGCAGTGGATTATGAGTTGATACGGGATGAATTTATCAGTTATTTGAGTGAATAGGAAATAGAAATAAGTGACATATGTATGCGTAGTGTGCTACAATATCTGTAATATTTTATTTCGGAAGGTTCTTACATGGCAAAGATTCATATCATTTTGGCAACTTATAACGGAGAGCAGTACCTCAGACGGCAGTTAGACTCTATCTTACAGTCATATGAGGATTTCTGCTTGCATATCTTTGATGATCGTTCTAACGATGCGACAGCAGAGATTCTGCAGGAATACCAGACCATGTGCCCGAACCGGATTAAGGTCAGTATCAATGAACAGAATCTTGGTTGTACCCGGAATTTCCTGAACGGATTAAAAACAGCTTACGAAGAAATTACGGCAGAAGATGCGATGCCAGAAAGCAGTGCAACCGATGGTATACCGGGAAAACAACATGAATCAGTCCGACACTACTTCATGTTCTGCGACCAGGATGACATCTGGTATCCGGAAAAACTGTCCATTACGCAAAAGGCAATGCGCAGACTGGAGAAAAAATACGGTTCTAACGTACCGCTTTTGGTATTTACGGATGCGGTTGTGACGGATGCAGACGGCGAAGAGATAGCACCGTCCTTTATCGCGCAGAATAAACTGAACCCGTATGCAGTCAGCACAGCACGTATCCTGACCGAGAACAAATGCATCGGTTGTACCTCCATGATGAACGAAGCATTAGTACAGATTCTTACCAAAGTGCCGGAGCAGGCAAGATACCATGACTGGTGGATGGCGTTACTGGCGACAAGCTTTGGTAGAATGTCCTATCTGAACCGAAAAACCTTGTCTTACTGTCAGCATGGCAACAACGTAGTCGGTGTGCAGAAATTCACTTCCTATGTGAAACAGCGTCTGTTCTCACTGAAAAAGCAAAAAGAAATGCTGCTTGCGACACAACAGCAGGCAGCAGAGTTTCTTACAATATACGGTGAAGTTTTGGCCGAGGAGAAGCAGGAGGTAATCGAAGCATTTGCCACACTGTCGGAACAAAGCTTTATGCGGCGAAGAATCAATATACTAAAATACGGCTTCTTCAAGACAGGTCTGATAAGAAATATCGGATTGTTGTTTATTATCTAATGCAACGAAGCATATAATAGTGAAAGGGTGTACTGTTACAGAAGTATGGTTATTGAAAGAACGCTTCTGCGCCCTCAGAATATACCAATTCATTATTTTCCGTAACAAATACAGCATATACATCCGGCATGGAGTTAATCAGCTCCATGCCTTTTTCTATGCCGAGGGCAAAGCATACGGTGCTTAGCGCATCGCCGTCTACAGAAGCTTTACTGATGATGGACACAGAATTCAGACCGGTATTGAACGGATATCCGGTCTTCGGGTCAAGCAAATGGTGGTAGAGGATGTCTCCCTCTGTAAAACAGCGTTCGTAGACACCGGAAGTAACAACGGAGAGGTCAGATACAGAAGCAACGGCAATCGACGTTCCCTGTGGAGCAAAAGGTTCACGGATGCCGACACGGAACGGACTGCCGTCCGGCTTTGCGCCGATACAGAGAATATTGCCGCCAAGGTCAATCAGGGCAGAGGTAACCCCCTGTTTCACCAGGTATTCTTTCAGGCGGTCTGCGATATAGCCCTTTGCGATACCGCCGAGGTCAAGCTGGACTGCCGTGTCTTCATAATGCAGCATATCACTGTTAAGGCTCAGTTTAGATGCACCAACATGACCTAATGCTTCGTGAATTGCGGTACCATCCGGAACAGCAGGGTTCGCAGAGGAAAACTGCCACAGATCCGAGAGCGGAGCGACAGTAATATCAAAAAGCCCGTTGGAACGTTCGTAATAAGAAAGTCCGGTTGCAACCAGTGACTGTAAATCTTCGCTGAGTCGGCGTTCGTTTGCCGTATCGTGATTGAGTTGGTACAAAGTACTGGCTTCGGCCGTGCGGCTGAATTCCTGCTCATATTTTTTACAAAGTTCAAAACATTCCGTAATGAGCGCCGGATTACTGCCGTCATACAGAGTGATAGTAACAACTGTATTCAGGTAAAAGGCACTCCGGCTCACTGTATCAGGTGCTTGCGAACTGCTACATCCGGCACATATCAGAGCAAACAGTAAGGATAGCAGGACAACAAGTGTTTTTTTGATATTTGAAGAGAAAAACATTGCTTTTTCTGCATAACAGGAGCATTTTTGGAAAATGCTATATATCATAATATTGCCTCGATTTCTTATCGGTATTTGTAACCATGGTTGCTCGGTTTACGGTCATTGTAGCGAGGGTAAAAAAAGCTGTCAAGCCCAAATCGAACGCAAATGGAGGTAGATGCAGGATTCGGCAAAAACGGCAAATTGAAAGGAATGGTGATTGGAGTGGAAAGAAGAAAAAGTGGTATGGTGGTAACAATCTTTGTGATTCTTACGGTTGCAGCGATTATGTTGGTAGTACTTCTTCGGAATAGAATGAACCGTAACGGAGGCGAGGAAATGGATGTTTCCAAGTACGCGGATCGCGGAATTACGAAAGCTTATATGATTCCGGACGAGGATGGGGAACTGGAAGCATATGATGTTTTCGTAACGGTGCCCGGGTATAAGAGTGATATTCAGACAAAGATGCGGATTGAGAAAGACGGAGATAAATTACTGGAACTGCAGATTCTCTCACAGGATGAGACACCGGAACTGGGTGGAAAAATCGTGGAAGGCAGCTTCCTGAATCAGTTTAAGGGAAAAGATCTTCCAATTACGCTTGCTGGCAAGAAGAACGGCACAGGACGTTCAACGGGAGAAGCCGGCAGTAACGCAGGTGGAGAGGGGCAAAGTAGCAATAGCGAAGGCAGTCTTGTGCTAAGCGGAACAGGAAAAGCGGAAACGACGCAACCGGGACAGGAAGATGCAACAGAAAAGGCTGAGAACGAGGGGGAAGATACTGCAAACAGTCATCTTGGTGAAGCTGTGCAGCGGAAAGACGGTGTGTATCGTGCTGAAGGAGAAGAGTTCGGCGGGAGCAAGAGTCAGGTTACTATGGTAATTGAAAATGGAGAGATCACCGAACTGCTTTGGGATGCATTTGATGCAGACGGGAACGGAAAACGAGCACTTTCCCTACAAGGGAAATATACGATGACGGAAGATGGACTTCTGTGGGCAGATCAGGCCGATGCAGTACAAAATTACGTAATTGCACATCAGGGATTGAACGGTCTTACAACCAACGAAGAAGGAAAGACCGATGTTGTATCCGGTGTCAGCATCAGTATTACGTCCTTCAAGGAATTGGTAAAGGATTGTTTGGCACAGGCAACCAGAGGATCCGGTGACGGAGTAGGAAACAGCACAGGCACAGATAATAACAGTAGCAACGGAAATAATAGTGAGAACGGAACAAGTGGGAATGCCGGTGCTGCAAGTGAAGTAGACGGTATTTCCGGCGCAACGATTTCCTCTGCTGCAGTGGTGAATGCCGTACAGATTGCGTATGAATTTGTTCTGGAACAAGGGAACGAATGAACAACGATAAGTTGAGTAGGAATCGGGAATTCCTCTTGCAATTCTTGGCAAAATGCAATAGAGTATAGAAGAGAATGTAGTACAGGAGGAGTTTCATGG
The DNA here is from genome assembly GCA_045593785.1 of Lachnospiraceae bacterium. Taxonomy (GTDB): domain Bacteria; phylum Bacillota; class Clostridia; order Lachnospirales; family Lachnospiraceae; genus SZUA-448. The sequence continues at coordinate 31,493 of JAZNXH010000109.1, read as the reverse complement.
CAAGAATGATCAAAAGTTCCAAAGAACTTACCACATTACCTGCATATACGCTGGAATACGAAGAAAACTTGACCGATATCAACAGCTGCGGTCTGGTATTCCGTCACAATAAGTCGGGAGCACGTGTCTGCGTTGTTTCCAATGATGACAACAACAAAGTATTTTCCGTATCGTTCCGTACACCGCCGCCAAACGACACCGGTGTACCGCATATTATTGAGCATACCGTACTTTGCGGTTCCAAGAAATATCCGCTTAAGGATCCTTTCATTGAGCTGGCGAAAGGTTCTTTGAATACCTTCCTGAATGCAATGACCTTCCCGGATAAGACTATGTATCCGGTAGCGAGCTGCAACGACCAGGACTTCAAGAACCTGATGAACGTATATATGGATGCGGTATTTTATCCGAACATCTATTATCACGAAGAGATTTTCAAGCAGGAAGGTTGGCATTATGAGCTCGAGAGTGCAGATGCTCCGTTGAAGCTGAACGGTATTGTATACAGTGAGATGAAGGGCGCATTTTCTGCACCGGAAAGCCGTCTGTACCGTAATGTAATGCACAGTTTGTTCCCGGACACCGCATACGGCACAGAGTCCGGTGGTGATCCGGATGCGATTCCGGAGCTGACCTACGAGCAGTTCCTGGATTTCCATCGCCGTTACTATCATCCGACCAACAGCTATATTTTCCTCTACGGAGATATGGATGTGGAAGAACGCCTGAACTGGATTGATGCAGACTACCTTTCTCAGTTTGATGTGCAGCCGGTTGACTCTACCATTCAGATGCAGGACGGCGCAAATGTGCCGAAAGAATATGAAATAGAATACTCCATCGGTACGGATGAAGACGAGAAGGATAATACTTATCTTGCATATAGTGCCGTAATGGGAAATGCATTTGATTTGGAAGCATGCATGGCACTTCCGATATTAAGTACCGTTTTGATTGATAAGCCGGGTGCACCGGTAAAGCAGGCACTTCTGGATGCCGGCATCGGTAAGGATGTATTCTGTTACGCTGAGAACGAAACACTTCAGCCGTTCTTTGCAGTTGTAAGCAAGAATGCAAACACTGAGCAGAAGGAGGAATTTGTAAAGGTAATCCGTGAGGCACTTGAGAAAATCGTGAAGGAAGGTCTGAACAAAAAGTCCTTGCTGGCAGCGATTAACAACCGCGAATTCCAATATCGCGAAGGTGATTACGGCGGATTCCCGAAAGGGCTTCTGTATAACATCATGATGATTGGAAGCTGGTTGTATGATGACAAAGCAGCATTTAACTACATGCATGCCAACGACATCTATAAGAAGTTCAAGGATAAGATTGATGAAGGATACTTTGAGAGCCTGATTCAGAAGTATTTCCTTGATTCGGAGCATAGAACTGTGCTTACCCTGAAGCCGAAGAAGGGTCTGAACAACGAGAAGGAAGAAGCACTGGATAAGCAGCTTCAGGAGTATAAAGCAAGTCTTTCCAAGGAAGAGATTGATGCACTGGTAGAGCAGACAAAGGCACTCAAGGCATATCAGGATGCACCGTCTACGAAGGAAGCACTGGAATCGATTCCGCTCCTGACCCGTGAGGATATCAAGAAGGAAGTAGAACCGCTTTTCAATGAGGTACGCGAAGAAGACGGTGTAAAGGTTATTTTCCATGAATTACCGACCAACGGCATTGCATACATGCAGTTCCTGTTTGATGAGCAGGGTATGCCGGCAGAGTATCTGCCGTATTTAGGACTGGCAGCAGCGGTATTTGAGTATGTAGATACCGAAAATTACAGTTTTTCCGAGCTCGCAGATGAGTGCAATATCTATACCGGCGGCATCTGGGGCAATTCTGCCAGCTACCAGAGAAAAGATGATACAAAGTATTATCGTCCGGTATTTAACATTGGAACCAAGTTCTTATATGAAAATGCAGAAAAGGCAACCGGACTGATTGGTGAAATCCTGCTCCGTTCCAAGTTCGGCGATACCAAGCGTCTGCAGGAGATTCTTGCAGAGCTTCGTTCCAGACTGCAGATGAATATGAATTCCAACGGACATTCCGTAGCAATTCAGCGCTGTAAGTCCTACTTCTCACAGGAAGGTGTATTTAATGAGGCAATCAGCGGCATCAGTTTCTATCGTTTTGTTGATGACCTCTGTAAGAACTTTGATACGAAGAAGGACGAAGTAATCAGGAAAATCAACTGGATTTTCAAGGAACTCTTTACCAGCGGCAATCTGCTTGTCAGTCTGACAGCAGAAGGTACTGCATACGAAGGTATTGCAACCGCAATGAAGAAGTTGATTGCAGAGTTGCCGAAAACAGGTGAACTCGGACTTCATAAAGAACCGGTAATGTATCCGTACAATCCGAAGAACGAAGGCTTCCGTTATGCAGGACAGGTGCAATATGCAGGTCTTGCGGCGAACCTCCTTGCAGAAGGTGGAAAGAAACATTCGTCCATGCAGGTGCTCCGTACGATTCTGGCATATGATTATCTCTGGAACAATGTCCGTGTAAAGGGTGGTGCATACGGCTGTATGAACAATATCTACGGTCTGAACGGCGATGCAAGCTTTGTATCCTACCGTGACCCGAATCTGCGCGAGACGTATGAGGTATTTGAGAAGGTTGCTGAGTATATCGCAAACTTTGAAGCAGACGACCGTGAGATGACAAAGTATCTCATTGGTACGATGAGCGGCGTGGATGCTCCGCAGAATGCGCGACAGAAAGGTGACCGTTCCTTGTTCTGTTATATGGGTGATTTGACAATCGAGGATCTGCAGGAAGACAGAGATAAGCTTCTGGCAACTGATGTACAGGATATCCGCAACAATGCAGATGCAATCCGGACGATTGTAAATGCAGGATACCGTTGTACGCTTGGTAGCGAAGCAAAGCTTGAGGAATGTAAGGATCTTTTCAATGAAGTGAAGCCGCTTCTTGAAAACTAATTCACAGGGGCTGTCGGAACACGGCGGCCCCTTTCAAGTGTGATTTTGGAGGCAAATAAAGAATGGGCAAGAACAAATATAAGTCCGGATTTGTGACGCTGATCGGGCGTCCGAATGTCGGCAAGTCAACTTTAATGAATCAGTTAATCGGGCAGAAGATAGCAATTACTTCGGACAAGCCGCAGACAACAAGAAACCGTATCCAGACGGTGTATACCGAGGAACGCGGACAGGTGATTTTCCTTGATACACCGGGTATTCATAAGGCAAAGAATAAGCTGGGTGAATACATGGTAAGTGTAGCGGAAAACACGATGTCAGAGGTGGATGTGATTCTCTGGCTGGTAGAGCCTACAACATATATCGGTGCAGGAGAACAGCACATTGCTTCCATTTTGCGTAAGACCGAAACGCCGGTACTTTTGATTATCAACAAGATTGATACCGTGAAAAAAGAAGAACTTCTGGCAGTCATTGATACATACAAAGATTTGTTGGAATTTGCAGAGATTATTCCGGTATCGGCACTGAAGGGTGAGAACAAAAAGACTTTGTTGGATGAATTGTTCCGTTATCTTCCCGAAGGTCCGATGTATTATGATGAAGATACGATTACCGACCAGCCGGAACGCCAGATTGTTGCGGAATTGATTCGTGAGAAGGCACTTCGTATGCTGAAAGACGAGATTCCGCATGGGATTGCGGTTGCTATCGAACGTATGAAAGAACGTCCGGGCGGACGTCTTATGGATATTGAAGCGACGATTGTTTGCGAACGTGATTCCCATAAAGGCATTATCATCGGAAAGCAAGGGGCAATGTTAAAAAAGATTGGAAGCGCTGCCCGTATTGAGATTGAGCGCCTTTTAGGAATCAAAGTAAATCTGAATCTTTGGGTAAAGATAAAGAAGGACTGGCGGGACAGTGACATTATGCTGAAGAACTTCGGATTCCGGGAAGAGGAATAAGTCAGTCGGTTGTGATTGACAGGAATATTGTCAATAGGAAATCTCAGTTAATCCGGTCAATACTTGGATATACTCAAAATCACGAGTGAAAACCTTTCGTACGGAGAAACTATTTTCCGTAAAGGAGGTTTTTCGATGGGATTTCAGAGTTTTTGGGATAAATTTGAACAGAGCGGCAGCGTCCGGGATTATCTTGATTATGTAAAAAATGTGAAATCAAGCAGAAACCGCTACGACAGTGAAGCGTGGGACGACGACTGGGATGATTGGGAAGACTGGGACGATTATGATGACATTGATTATGATGATGACTAAATCAGTGAGAGTAGGATAGAAGAGACCAATGAAAGAAGGAATTACCGTTACGGGAATCGTACTTTCCGTAATGCCGGTAGGAGAATACGATAGACGTATCGTACTTCTGACCCGTGAAACAGGAAAAATAACGGTATTTGCAAAAGGCGCGAGAAGACCAAACAGCGCCTTTGTTGCATGCACACAAACTTTCACTTTTGGTACATTCCGTGTATATCCCGGAAAATCTGCTTATAACCTGATGGGCGCAGAAGTAAAAAACTACTTCTCTGAGTTGCGCGAAAACTATGAATGGGTGTACCGCGGTATGTATTTCTGTGAGTTCGCAGAGTATTATGCACAGGAAGGGACAGATGAGACAGAGATATTAAAACTCCTGTACCAGTCGCTGCGCGCATTGGCTAATCCGAATCTGGATGCTAAGCTGATAAAAGCAATCTATGATCTTCGATTGATTACCATCGAAGGAGAAGGACCGCAGGTGACAGAATGTGTCCGCTGTAAAACTTCTTATAAAGAAATAGAATCCATTCCGGAAAATCTGATCTTCAGTATCCGCAAAGGTGGTTTCTTATGTGAAAATTGCGAAACACAAGACCCGGATGCCATGCGTGTACATAGAGGAACCATCTATGCATTACAGTACATTTGTACGGCACCGATTGAAAAATTATATACGTTTACATTAGCGGAAGAGAATCTGCAGGAGCTTGTACTGCTTGTTACGCGGTACAAAAAACTATATGTTAATAAGACCATGAAGTCAGAAGAATTATACTAGGCGCGAAACCAAATCACAGAATCCCGGCCAGGTGCGGAGCCCAACCCGGACTTTGTGAAAAAATATACTTGCAAAATAAGCGCAATACCGTTACAATACATAGCAATTGCATTGGAAGAAAAAGATTTTATATAAATGGGAGGCAATTATGGAAAAGACAATGGATAAAATCGTCGCATTGGCGAAAGCAAGAGGCTTCGTATATCCGGGCTCCGAGATTTACGGCGGACTTGCAAACTCCTGGGATTACGGTAATCTCGGTGTAGAAATGAAGAATAACATCAAGAAGGCATGGTGGAAGAAATTCGTGCAGGAGAATCCCTACAATGTCGGTATTGATTCCGCTATCATTATGAACCCGCAGACCTGGATTGCATCCGGACATCTTGGCAGCTTTTCTGATCCGCTGATGGATTGTAAAGAGTGTCACGAGCGTTTCCGTGCAGATAAGCTCATCGAAGACTATGCACAGGAGAACGGCATTACATTTGAAGGTTCGGTAGACGCATGGTCTCAGGAAGAGATGAAGGCATATATCGAAGAGAAGAACATTGCATGCCCGACTTGTGGTAAACATAACTTTACCGATATCCGTCAGTTCAACCTGATGTACAAGACATTCCAGGGTGTAACTGAGGACGCAAAGAGTACCGTATACCTTCGTCCGGAGACTGCACAGGGTATCTTCGTAAACTTTAAGAACGTACAGAGAACCTCCAGAAAGAAAATTCCGTTCGGTATCGGACAGATTGGTAAGTCTTTCCGTAACGAGATTACTCCGGGTAACTTCATTTTCCGTATCCGTGAGTTTGAGCAGATGGAACTTGAGTTTTTCTGTGAGCCGGACACTGATCTTGAGTGGTTCGCATACTGGAAGCAGTACTGCATCAACTGGCTGAAGGAACTTGGTATGAAGGAAGAAGAGATGCGTGTACGTGATCACGAACCGGAAGAATTGTCCTTCTATTCCAAGGCTACGACTGATATTGAATATCTCTTCCCGTTCGGCTGGGGCGAACTTTGGGGAATTGCAGACCGTACCGATTACGACCTGACCCAGCACCAGAATGTATCAAAGGAAGATCTGAGTTACTTCGACGATGAGAAGAACCAGAGATATGTACCGTATGTAGTAGAGCCGTCACTCGGTGCGGACCGTATGTTCCTTGCATTCCTTTGTGGTGCATACGATGAGGAAGAAATTGCAGAAGGCGATGTACGTACCGTGCTTCACCTGCATCCGGCACTTGCACCGGTAAAGATTGGTGTGCTTCCGTTGTCCAAGAAGCTTTCTGAAGGAGCTGAGAAGATTTATGCAGAGCTTTCCAAGTACTATAATTGTGAGTTCGATGAGAGAGGTAACATCGGGAAGAGATACCGTCGTCAGGACGAAATCGGAACTCCGTTCTGTGTAACTTATGACTTTGAGTCTGAGGCTGACGATGCTGTTACCGTCCGCGACCGTGACACCATGGCACAGGAAAGAGTTAAGATTGAAGATTTGAAGGCTTACTTCGAGAAAAAATTTGAATATTAAGATTGAAACATCACATGTGGCGAGGGTTCGGTTTGTACCGGATCCTTGTTTTTTTGGCATTTTGACGAGAAATAAAATCATTGTGAGCAAAAAAAAAGATATCTTGCATAATTATTACGATTATAATATAATTATTTGATAGTTATAATGTTACTGTATAAGTGCAATTTTGGCAGCATTATTGCGAAATGAGGTGATTGAAGGATGGTAGGAAAGTATAAGATTATTGCTTTATGCATATCACGTATACACGAGAATTTCAGCCATGATTTTGTCCTGCGATTCAGCCATATTTTGAAGAATACCGACTATCGCCTTTTTGTATACAATGCGTGTTCGGATCTGTCAAATATAGAATCTTCGATTACCGCACAGAGATTTACTTATGATCTGATTGATTATTCTGTTGTTGACGTATTAGTAGTTTATGAAGATCGTATTCGTAATCAGGAAATTTCGGATGAGATTATTGCTAAGGGATTGCAGCATAATGTTCCGGTGATTGTTCTGGGTGCGGCACATCCGGGATGCATCAACATTGCATCGGATGATCCGCGTGGTATGGAGAAGATGGTACGTCATCTGATTGAGGAACATGGAGTACGTAAGTTGCATTTTATTGCAGGAATTCCAAATGAGCCATATTCGGATGCCCGGATTGCTGCGTTTCGCAGAATATTGGATGAAAAGAAGATACCATTTTACGATAGTATGGTGAGTTACGGACAGTACTGGTCCGGTCCGACAGAAGAGGTGGTAGAGAGGCTTGTTACAGAGAAGATGCTTCCGGAAGCATTTGTGTGTGTGAATGATCCTACCGCTTTGACTACCTGCAGTGTATTAAAACGACACGGAATTAAGATACCGGATGAAGTGAAGGTGACCGGATTTGACGGGTCTTTGGATACGATGATTTCAAGACCTACGGTATCTACGGTAAACTGTAGTATTCAGGAATATGCAGAACAGACTTTGCGGGCAATTGATCTTGCCATGCAGGGTGTCAGGGAGAAGACGATTCTCTTTGAGCCGGAATTGTGGAAGTTTGAGTCCTGCGGTTGCGGTAAGGAAGACAATTACTGGGAACCGGAGTATATTCTCACTTTGAAAGACAGTCTGTATCGTTTTCAGTCCGATAATTTGAGAATGGCACAAGTGTCTGCAAACATACAACGTTGTGAGAACCCGCAGGAAGTTGCCAAGGCGATGATGCAGCGGAACTGTCTGTTTGATATTCATTGTTTGGTTGAGAAAGACTTCCTTGATGAAGAGACTACCCTTGCAGAACATGTTGCAAGTGATGTGGATAAAAAGTATATCCTGTTATTTGACAGTGAAGAGGAGCAACCCTTTGTTCCGAGAAGCTTTAATAAAGATGAGATTTGTCCGAATCTGCCATGGTTATTGGAGGACGGAAGAACAATTTTGTTCTGTGCCCTGACCTATTTGGATATATTCTTGGGATATTTGTGTTTTTCTTTTGATAATTTGAATTTATCTGCTTTGTTACGAATTCCTCAGATTTCAACTTATGTGGGTGCAGGCATTGGTGGTTATATCAATCTTCGACATGAACATTATTTGAATAATACCATCGAAGAAATGTACCGCGTGGATTCCTTGACCGGTTTGTTTAACCGTAGAGGTTTTTCCGTCGAATACGAGAAGATGCTTGCCCAGAAATCAGACAACGAGCCGCTTACGGTTGTGTTAGCCGATGTAGATGAACTGAAGCATATCAACGATTCCTATGGACATGCAGCAGGTGATATTGCGATTAGTACGGTGGCAAAAGCCCTGTTATATGCGTGTCCGTATGGTGCCGTGTCCGTACGATTTGGCGGTGATGAGATGATGGCAGTTTGTTTGGGAGAACATGACGTAGAAGAGATTCAGTTCCGTTTCTATCATTATCTGAAACGTTTTAACCGGAATAAGACCGTGGAATATGATATCAATGCAAGTGTTGGTATTTATACGACGGAACCGTCAGGAAAACCGGGATTTGAAGAACTGATAACCCATGCCGATCAGCTGATGTATATAGAAAAGCAGAAAAGAAAAGCAGATAGAGCAAGGTAAAAGGATGAGTTCGTTACCGCACAGGTTGAAACATAATGTTTCAACCTGTGTTTTTGAGAAAAAACAAGATAGAACCGAAAGGGAAAAGAAGTATGAGAAAAGCAAGAATGTGCTTTGCCGGCAGTTTACTCGTGGTGGCATTGCTGGTTGGATGTGGACAGGAAGCACCGCAGGAAGATAAGATTATTTTGATCGAGCAGGAAGTAGAGACACCGGTAGAGTATGTTATGGGAACGGCACTTATTACAGACGTAATTGCGACCAAGGGGGTACGGTGCAGTTACCAGCAGGTGAGTGACAGTGGTGCGACGTTTCAATTGAACAACCGGCGCGTCGCGGCGGTATATGTGAAAAAAGGGGATGCGGTAGAGGAAGGTCAGCTTTTAGCAGAACTCGATGTGGATGAGGAATTGAAGCAAATTGAGGAACTGACTTACAAGATTTCCCGTGCCAAGATTGAACTTGAATTTCTGAAGAAGAATAAAGCAAGTAAAGTTGAGGAAGCAAAACTCCAGTATCAGTATTATCCCGCATGGGAATCCATACAGGACAAATCGCGTGATCAGGCAGTCTGGGACATTGAGGCAGAGTACCAGTATGCGATTGAAGATTACGAAGATACGATTGTCATGGACGAAGAACGTTTGGCTGAGTTAAACGAAGTTGTTAGTAAAAATCAATTATTCGCTCCGAGAAGCGGTATTGTATCTTATATCAAGAGCGGACTTGTTGGTTCTTACATATGGAGTGTGAACGAACCGGTAATTAACATTATGGATACTTCGGTTTGTGTATTCGAGACCAAGAACACGGAATACGCAAAGTATTTCAATAAAGACACTGTGGCAACCTTAAATATTGCAAGTGGCAATGCCAAGGGTACATATGAATTAGTGCCATATGACATGATTCGTTGGGGCGAGACACTGCGCTTTGCTTCGAAGGTGGAGAACAGCATCGAAGCAACGATAGGGGATAATGGTACTCTCTATGTGACCGTTGGTCAGAAAAATGATGTACTTGCAGTGGCAAAAGAAGCAGTACATCGGGCAGACAATAAAAGGTTTGTTTATGTTGTCGGTGATGAAGGGTTGCGCGAGATTAAGTGGATTGTAACAGGTATGGAAGGCGACACTTACATTGAGGTGCTGGAAGGCCTGGAAGAAGGGGAAAAGGTTGTATTAAGATGAAGATAAGAAGAAAGACGGCAGGTTTGCTTATTCTCAGTATGATATCCATGCTTTTTGCAGGGTGCGGAACTGATGCACAGAAAACCGACGGCAGAAGCATCGAATTACTGGAAGCCCAAAATACGATGGCAAATTACGAGGTCGCAGCCAGACGGACAATCTATGATGCAGATGTAGTCGCTGCAACGGTGTATCCGCAAACCCAGGAGTACGGATACGAGGATGCAACAGAGTTTTATGATGTTTTCAAGTTTCCGGGTGATACCGTAAGTGCGGGGGATGAGTTGATCCGCTCGGACTCCTGGCCGATTGAGGATGCACATTATAAGCTCCAGGATGAATTGTATTGGCTGACGCAGGAACATGAAAATCTGCAGAACAGTATCGCAGATGAACTGCGGCAGTTGAAAAACAAACGTAGTTGGGCGTCATCCGGTAGCGCAGACTATAAGTTGGTCAGCAACAAGATTCAGCAACTGGAATTGCAGCAGGAAGAAGACAATCGGCTTTATCAGTTAGAAAGTGAATATCTGCAGAAGCAGATTGACGAATTGGAAGCACAATTAGAAGGTGTTTCTCTGCGGAGCGAAGTAAACGGTGTTGTTGCCGGCATGGTAGATGTTACATATGGACACAGTGCAGCATATGGAGAAAAAGTAGTCTCTATTGCAGTCGATGGCGTTTATGTTTTGAAGACAGAGTATATTGATAACAGTCGTATCACCAAGGCAAAAGAAATCTATGCGATGATTAATGGTGAACGCTTTACCGTTACCAATGAATACATGAGTACAGAGGAGTACAATGACCTGAAAGGAAAGAACGGAGCAGTTTTCAGTACCTTTCTTTTTGAGGAGCAGCCACAGGACATAAATTCCGGTGAGTATGCATCGGTTGTTTTGGTGAACGAGAAACGTGAGAATGTTGTATCTGTGCCGAAAAAAGCAGTACGTTCGGATTCTGACGGGAAGTGGCTGTATGTTTTACAGGACGGAAAAAGTATTGTGACTCCGGTAACCGTCGGCTTAAGTGATGAGTTATACATAGAGATTCTATCCGGTGTAGAAGAAGGCGATAAGATACTGGTTTCCGTTGTTCAGAGTTATAGTGATGAGACAGTTGTGCTCGAGAAAGGTAAGTTTGGTGCACCGCTTACTACATACGGATATGTTCATAATATGGATTTGAACGGCGTGTGGAATGACATCGAATACGGAACCATGTTTGCAGATCAGCCGAAAGTAAACTTCTTCCAGACGGTAAATAAGGGTGATGTTGTCGCAACCGTAAGAGTAGAACCGGAAGAAGGTCTGTTAGAGGCAGAAGAGAAGAAACTGGAACGACTGAAGACCAGATTTGACGCAGCACTGTCCGAAGGCAACCTGGAACAGTGGGAGATCGACAGTTACAACGAAGAAATCTGGAACCAGGAGTGGAAAATCAAAGAGATTAAGGAAGATTATCTGTGGACAGACGTGCTGGCTCCGGTCAGGGGAATTGCATTCTATAATTATGATTTTTACGGACCGTTTGATGAGTGGGAAGAGATTATTTCGGTTGCAGACAGTCGCTACAGTTATCTGCGTGTAGAACAGGATTACAGACAGTTGCAATTCGGAGATAAAGTCATGGTTTCTTATATTTCAGACAAGAATGTAATTGTTGAAGTTGAAGGTACCGTAGTGACACTGGGAGATGCCGGAGTAAGTGGCCCGATGCGTCAGAGATATACGCTGGTCAGAGTTCCGCAGGACTATATCGAAGAGATTGCAAGAAGCGTTCAATGGGATGTTTGTGAGATCAATGCAACTGTCAGAAAGATGGATAACGTTGTATTGATTCCGTATGCAGCAGTTAAAGTAGTAGGTAATGATACCTTTGTCAATGTGAAGAACCCGGATGGCACCGTGACAACCAGAAGCTTTTTGTCCGGCGGCAATACCCTTGAGTATTATTGGGCAGTAGAAGGATTAACGGAAGGAATGGAAGTATGCTTAAAATAATGTTTCAAAAAATGTGGCATAAAAAATGGATGATTTCCTGTATCCTTTTGGGTATCATTCTTTTGACTGCGACAGTTGTGAGTTTTCCGCTTTATCGCAAAGCTGCGTATGACCGGATGCTGCAGGACGAATTTGAGAATGCCTTAAGAGATTCCGGTGAATGGCCGGCAAAGCTTGAGATGACCCTGGTGTCAAAACAGCAAAAAGGCGGAAAAAGTATGACGCAGATGGAGGGCTATCTTGCAAATCTGTTCAATCAGATTGGTGCAACTCCGAAGGTGTCCGGATATTATTACAGACTGGATTCACAGGAACTAAAGTCTGCATGGAACCGCGGGGATATGGGCAAGGCATATACGCGTCTCGGTATGCTGAACGGTCTTCCGGAACATGTTACGATGGTTTATGGCTCGATGTATTCGGAAGACGGGCTGGATGAGGATGGCAACATCGAAGTAGTAATCAGTGATGCCTGCATGGTACGGATGGGATTCCTGTTAAACGAAGTTTTGCAGTTTGTTAATATGCGTGATGCGGAACGGAATCCAATCAGTGTAAAAATCTGCGGTGTCTACAAAGCAACCGATGAAGATGATTTTTACTGGCAGAAGACACCGGACGAGTATAACGAAAACTTTATGATGTCCGAGACTTTATTCCGTCAGATGTTCTGCGGTGAAAATGCCGGGAAATTTACAATATATTGTCAGTACTTTGCACTGTTTGACTATACGACGCTGGACTCGGAGAGCGTGAAGTATCTTGAGCAACAGACGAATTATATCTTCGAAGAAGGTCCGTTCCGTAAAACTCTGGAAAAATCGCAGTATCGTGACATACTGAAGGATTATAATCTGAAACAGGACAAGATTGGTGCAACACTTGTAATTTTACAGATACCGATTTTATGTCTGCTAGCCGCTTTCCTTGTGATGATTTCGTCTCAGATCTATGAGATGGAACAGAATGAGATTTCGGTGTACAAGAGTCGTGGTGCTTCCGGAAAACAGATTTTCCGTTTGTATCTGTATCAGAATATATTCCTTTCTATTGTTGGGGCGATTGCAGGTGTTCCTCTGGGTGTGTTGTTCTGTAAACTGTTGGGTTCTACCAGAAACTTCCTTGAGTTTGATGCATCCAGGATGTTAGAGGTGGATATGTCGGTAGAAGTGATTTACTATACGCTGGCTGCTATTCTTGCAGTTGTGCTGATTATGACGCTTCCGACAATCAAGCACAGCAGAGTGACTATCGTAAATCTGAAGCAGAAAAAAGCGGCGAAAAAACGCCGCCTGTGGGAAATCTGCTGTCTGGATGTAATAACACTTGGTGTTGCACTCTATGGGTTTTATAACTTCAAGAACAATGCAGAAGCGATGGCTGGCAGTGTACTGGAAGGTAAGAGCCTGGATCCGCTGTTGTATCTGAGCTCATCGCTGTTCATTGTTGGTATGGGACTGTTATTCCTGCGTGTTCAGCCGTATCTGATTCGCTTGATTTACTTAATTGGAAAGCGTAATTGGGGTCCTGCGAATTATGCATCTTTTATGGAAAATATGAAGAGCAACGGAAAACAGCAGTTTATTATGCTCTTTATGATACTGACCATTTCCCTTGGTATGTATCATGCAACAGTAGCACGGACCATTCTGCAGAATGCAACAGAGAATGCGAGTTATCTGTCCGGTGCAGATATCATATTGAAGGAAACCTGGTCGGATAACGCGGCATATATTGCACGTACGCCCGGAATGGAGTTCCAGTACTATGAACCGGAATACGGCAAGTTTTCCAAGATTGAAGGTTATGTGTCGTCTACGAAAGTAATTTATGATCGGAAAGCAACCGCGTTTACGCAGGAACAGGGCTCACAGCAGATTACGCTGATGGGAATCGATACAAAAGAGTTCGGACAGAACACTTACGTGGAAGACGGTTTACAGGCCAAGTTCTACTATGAATACCTGAACGATCTTGCAACTGCTCCGGAAGGTGTTTTGGTATCAAAGAACTTTGCTGACAAACTCGGATATAAGCAGGGTGACAAGATTACATATGAAAATGGTGATCATCTGCAGGCGAGCGGTGTCATTGTCGGATTCTTTGAGTTCTGGCCGGGGTATGAACCGGTACTTACCGAATTGACGCCGGACGGAAAGGTGCAGAAACAGGAGCATTTCCTGTTGGTGGCACATTATTCCTCTTTGGTTCAGAGTTGGGGAGCAACTCCGTATGAAGTATGGATTACAGTGGATGAGACCGGAAGCGATGAAGCGGTATATGACTGGGTACAGGAAAACAGAGTCAAGGTATCAAAGTATGAGAACAAGAATCTGGAACTGAAGCGTGTGGAAGAAGATCCGTTGCTTCAAGGAACCAATGGTATTCTTACAATGGGCTTTATTGTAACGATTATTCTCTGTGCTGCCGGTTATCTGATTTACTGGATTATGTCAATCCGTTCCAGAGAGATGATGTTCGGTATTCTGCGTGCCTGTGGTATGCATAAAAGTGAAGTGTTCCATATATTGATAAATGAGCAGATCTTTTATGGCTTGTTATCCATCTTAAGCGGAATCGGAATCGGTAAGCTTACGTCCAATCTGTTCGTTCCGTTGTTGCAATCTGCCTATCAGGCCGATACGCAAGTGTTGCCGCTGCGGCTGATATCAGAAACAAGTGACATGTTGCGTCTTTATGGAGTAGTTATCTGTGTAATGGCTGTCTGCCTGTCGGTATTAATCGGACTGGTATTCAAGCTGAATATTTCAAAAGCATTGAAGCTTGGTGAGGAATAAGGGTAAGACGAATGGATGATATAAAATATGCAATTGAAGTGAGCGGGGTAAACCGGATTTTCCCGGTGCCCGGAGGAGAATTTCAGGCATTGACGAATATCGATGCCAAGATTCCCGAAGGAACCCTGACAATATTAAAGGGCCGTTCCGGTTCCGGTAAGACAACATTGATGAACATCATCGGAGCTCTTGATCTTCCGACCTCGGGTTCGGTCCGAATCGGTGGACAGGATATTGTACAACTTTCGGAACAGAAACGTGAGTTGCTGCGACGAACAAAGGTTGGTTTTGTATTTCAGTCGGTATCGTTGATGCCGTCAATGAACGCATTACAGAATGTTGAGTTTTCATTGCGCCTGGCAGGGATTAAGAAAGACCGTGAAGATCGTGCGCGTGAATGTCTGAAACTGTTAGGACTCGGTAAACGTATGAATCATATGCCTGCAGAGTTATCCGGTGGTGAGCAGCAGAGAGTTGCAATCGCCAGAGCCATCGCACACCGGCCGGACATCCTGTTGGCGGACGAACCGACCGCAGAGTTAGATAGTGCTATGGCGGCAGAAGTTACCCGCCTGTTCCAAGAGATGACACGAAAAGAAAACATTACAATCCTTATGACAACACATGATCTTGGCTTGATGGATGCCGGTGATCAGGTGATTGAACTGGAAAATGGAGTAAGAATATGAGCGAAGCGATGATACAGGCAGACGGACTGGTAAAAATCTATAAATCCAAGCAAACCGAAGTGTTGGCACTGCAGGGCTTGGATTTGACGGTGGAAGCCGGAGAACTGACTGCGTTGATTGGAAACAGCGGTAGCGGTAAGTCAACATTTTTGAATATGATCGGTGGATTGGATCGTCCGAGTGCAGGTGCGTTGACGGTAGGCGGCAAGAATTTGTTTACAATGACAGAAAAAGAGCTTGTACTCTACAAAAGGGATATTGTAGGATTTGTGTGGCAGAACAATGCAAGAAATCTGCTTCCATATCTCCCGGTGTTGGAGAATATCATGCTTCCGATGGCACTTTCTTCCCAGAAAAAGAAGAAAGAAAAGGCATTGGAATTGTTAGACATGGTAGGTTTGTCAGCAAAACGCAACAGCCGAATGAATATGTTGTCCGGTGGTGAACAGCAGAGAGTAGCGATTGCGATTGCGCTTGCCAATTCACCGAAGCTTTTGTTGGCGGACGAACCGACCGGTAGTGTAGACCCGAAGACAGCGAATTACATTTTTGATATCTTTACTGAGTTGAACCGGAACGGACAGACGATACTGATTGTAACCCACGATGTTACCCTGTCGAAGAAGGTAAAACGTGTTGTTGCAATTCGTGACGGTAAGATTAGCAGTGAACGGATTCTGAAGGAACATTATGCAGACCGTCTGAAAGAAACCAACATTGATTGGCGCACCGAAGAAACACAGGAAGAGTTCGCAATTGTTGATAAAGCGGGAAGAGTACAGATTTCCAAAGAAATTCTGACCTCTTTAGGGCTCCAAGGGAACAAAGTTCGATTGGAATACCGTGACGGGGCAGTTGTCATCACGAATCCTGAAAATGATGTAAATATTCAGTAATTGTGCATTGTGTATAGTTTTTGCGCTGGAAATATGAGGGATTTTGTTTGATTATGGATTACGTATTGTCGTTATCCATAAAAATATGAGATGTTTATTGGTTAAAAATGATAAAAAGAACTAATAGTAGCAATTCGTGAGCACAGGAAAGCAATAATTGAGCAGACAGCTACTATACAGTTCGGTATAATTGCACATGGGTATCTGTTATTGAGGGTATTTTTATGCCATTTTGACAATACCTGTGAAAATTTTGTTGATACCATGGAGGCAGTCGTGAAAGGTATTGTGAAAAAAATTATTGTGGCAGTCGCCGTAATAGCAGTGCTGGTCGGATTAGTCCTGATAATGAACAGTTCCGGCGAGGATAACTTTGCATATAAGTATGCAGGAGTTGACTTGGAAGATAAGTCGACCGGTGTTATACGTGAGGGTACTTATGGTGAGTATCTGAAAGTGTATAAAGATGCTACCACACCGGATCAGTCGGTTGCTATTGATTTGTTTACTTATACAGCCGATGAAGGTGCGGAGGTATACAACAATTACAATGGCGCAGAGAAAGCATTGTATACCGAAGAAGGTTCTGAGATTACCTGGAATGTCGAAGTACCGGAAGCCGGTCTTTACAATGTTTATTTGGAGTATATGAATGTTGAGTCAAGAGGTGTAAGTGTTGAACGTGCACTTTACATCAATGGCGAGTTGCCTTTTGACGGTGCAGCGACCATGACATTCACCAGAAGATGGGTTGACGGAAGCGAAGTGCGCGTTGATAACCAGGGCAACGAAATCCGTCCGGTACAGGTTGAAGTATATGATATCTGGCAGTCCGCATACTGCAAGGACAGCATGGGATATATCGTTGAACCGTATCAGTTCTATTTTGAAAAGGGTAACAACGAGATTACATTGAACGCAGTAAACGAACCGTTCGTGCTGAGAAAATTGTCTCTGGAACCGGTTCCGGAAGCATACTACTACAGCGATTATCTTGCAGACAATGCAGGTAAGGCTGCAAGCGGCGCCGGCAAGGATTACATCCAGCTGGTGGAAGGTGAAGATTCCACCGTACGTTCCGAATCTTCTCTTTATGCGAAGTATGACAAGTCTGCACCGAATACTTCTCCTTACAGTGTTACCACGACAGTTCTGAACTATGTCGGTGGTGAAGCTTGGAGAAATCCGGGTCAGTGGATTGATTGGGAAATCGAAGTACCGGAAGATGGTTATTATCATATCACCTTTAAGGGAAGACAGAACTACGCGAGAGGTAGTATTTCTGCCAGAACCGTTAGCATTGATGGTGAGATTCCGTTTGAAGAGTTAAAGGAAGTTGGTTTTACATACAGCAATGAGTGGGATTGCCGTACCCTTACAGATGCAGAAGGCAATCCGTACAAGTTCTATCTGACTGCAGGAACCCATACTGTACGTATGGAGGTTACCTTAGGTAGTATCGGTACGATTCTGGAAGAGATGGAAGACTCCGTATATCGTCTGAATCAGATTTATCGTACGATTCTTGTTTTTACCGGTCCGAACCCGGATAAATACCGTGACTATGACTTGGATGAGGCGTATCCGGATACAATCAGAGCAATGGATCTGGAAGCGAAGCGTCTGTATAAGATCGTAGATGACACGGTTGCCTGCACGGGACAGAAGGCGGATAAGATTGCTACGGCACAGACCATGGCACAGCAGTTAGAACGTTTCGTGGAAGACCCGAGTAAGATTACAAGAGAATTTGTCAGCTTTAAGGACAATATCACAGCACTTGGTACTGCAATGCTTGATTTGAGTCAGTCCCGTCTGGATATTGACTATCTGGTAGTAACCGGCGAGAATGCAACCGTTCCGGAAGATACCACCAATTTCTTTGATAAAGCATGGCATGAGATTAAAGCATTTGCTGCATCTTTCATTGTAGACTATGATGCAGTCGGTGACGTATATGAAGATGGTGACGACGTTATTACCGTATGGATTGTAACCGGTCGTGACCAGGGTACTATCTTAAAGACAATGATTGATGATACCTTTACACCGAAGACCGGCATTAAGGTAAATCTTGAAATCGTTGCTCAGGACGCGCTTTTAAGTGCGGTTATGGCAGGAAGAGGACCGGAGGTGGTTCTTTCCATCGGTGCTGACCAGCCGGTTAACTACGCACTCCGTGGTTCCGCAGAAGATATCACCCAGTTTAGTGATTATGAAGAAGTATTGTCACACTACACACCGAGTTCTTATACGCAGTACGAACTGGAAGGCGGAATTTATGCGATTCCGGAGACCCAGACCTTTAACGTAATGTTCTATCGTACCGACGTATTGGAAGAATTGGGACTTGAGGTTCCGCAGACCTGGCAGGATCTGATTGAGGCACTGCCGACCATTCAGGATAAGAACATGTCTGTTGCGATTCCGAGTGCATCCGGTGCCAGCACACAGGCTTCAAGTACAGCAGTTGCATCGACAGCAGGTGATCTTAGTATGTACTTCTCGTTGCTGTTCCAGAACGGTGGCGACCTGTACAACGAAAGAGGTACCAAAGCAGCAGTTGATTCTGAAGCAGGCGTAGAAGCGTTCAACCATTATGCGAAGTACTTCAACGATTATGGTCTTCCGATTATCTATGATTTCGTAAGCCGTTTCCGTTCCGGTGAGATGCCGATTGGTATTATTGCATACTCTACGTACAATACTTTGATGGTATCCGCTCCGGAAATCCGTGGTCTTTGGGATTTCACCATGATTCCGGGTACTGAGAAGGTAGATGAGAACGGCAACACTTACATCGACCGAACCGCTATGATTGCCGGTGGTGCAAGTATGATGATTTCGACCGAAGACGAAGAGTTAAAGGCAAAATCATGGGAGTTCATGAAGTGGTGGGCCGAGGTTGATACACAGGTTCGCTTTGGACGTGAGATTGAAGCATTGCTTGGCACTTCCGCTCGTTATGCTACTGCAAATATCGACGCATTCTGCCAGCTGGCATGGAGTGCGGATGACATCGCAGTGCTGAGAGGTCAGTGGATGCAGACCAAGGGTATCCGTGAGGTGCCGGGTGGTTACTACACCGGACGTCACATCACGAATGCTCTGAGAAAAGTATTGAACGACAAAGATAATCCGCGTGAGACGATTCAGGATTACGTAATTACGATCAACGAAGAGTTGACCAAGAAGCGAATCGAATTCGGTTTGCCTTTGGAGTAGGAGGGTAAAAATGAAAGAGTACTTAAAAAAATATTTTATCCTGCGCAAACATAATTTCCGCGTTGGACTCAAAAAAGCAAAGATGAGTCGGAATTGTTATCTCTTCCTTGCACCGTATGCGATTATATTTTTCCTGTTCAACATTTTACCGTTGATCAGCTCGATTTTCTTCAGTTTTACGTATTACAACATTCTGGAGAGCCCGAGATTCATCGGTATCCAGAACTATATCAGCTTGATTCTGCAGGACGATGTCTTCCTGATTGGTGTAAAGAACACCTTCGTTATTGCAGTAATCACAGGTCCGCTCGGATATATTGCTGCGTTCCTGTTTGCATGGCTGATCAATGAACTTCCGAGATGGATTCGTGCGGTAGCAGTTATCATTTTCTACATTCCGTCTATCGCCGGTAATGTGTACCTGATCTTCTCTGTATTGTTCCGTGGTGATGCATATGGTTATGTGAATGCATTCCTGATTGACTGGGGTCTGGTAGACACAGCAATCATGTGGTTCACGGATCCGCGATATATGTTACCGATTTGTATGGTTGTTATTCTCTGGATGAGTTTGGGGTCAGGCTTCCTTTCCTTCGTTGCAGGTCTTCAGGGTATCGACCGTTCGCAGTTCGAAGCAGGTTGCGTGGACGGCGTTAAGAACCGTTGGCAGGAACTTTGGTACATTACTCTTCCGAATATGAAGCCGATGTTGATGTTCGGTGCGGTTATGTCCATTACGAGTGCATTTAACGTATGCGACGTTACCAGAACCCTTTGCGGTTATCCGAGTACGGACTATGCGGCACGTACGGTAGTAACCCACTTGTTTGACTATGGTTACTCCCGATTTGAGATGGGCTATGCATCAGCAATTGCAACAATGTTGTTTATTGTTATGATTTTGTGTAACAAAGCAATCCAAAGTATGTTGAGAAGAGTGGGAACCTGATATGAGTAAAAAGACGAAAAAAGTAAAAGAGCAAAAGGTAAAGAAGCATCTGATTAAGAAAAGACAGCCGAACCGTTCGGTAGGCGGAGATATTGCACTTTACATCTTCCTTGGAATCGTTGCAATTGCGATGGTTTTCCCGATCGTGTTCATGATTAACAATGCATTGAAGCCGTTGGATGAGTTGTTCATGTTCCCGCCGAAAATCTTTGCGAAGAATCCGACATTGGATAACTTCTCGGATTTGTTTGTAACGATGGGTAAGAGCTGGGTAACTTTCCCGCGATATGCATTCAATACGGTATTTATTACTGCAGTCGGCACAGCGGGTCATGTAATTATCGCCTCTATGGCGGCATTCGTACTTGCAAAGTACAGCTTCCCGGGCGGTAATGCATTCTTCCGTCTTGTAACCGTAGCCCTGATGTTCAGTGGTTATGTTACTGCAATTCCGAACTACATTTTGATCAATGCGTTTGGCATGATTGATACTTACTGGGCAATTATCATTCCGGCATTTGCAGCGCCGATGGGTCTGTTCCTTATGAAGCAGTTCATGGAAGGCCTTCCGATGTCACTGATTGAGGCAGCAAAGATTGACGGTGCGAATGAATGGAGAGTATTTATCGGCATCGTAATGCCGAATGTTAAGCCGGCATGGTTGACGATTATCATCTTCTCCATCCAGAGTTTGTGGAACAATCCGGCAACAACGTTCATCTACTCCGAAGAGAAGAAGTCCCTGGTATTCGCGCTGAATCAGATTCAGGCCGGTGGTATTGCACGTACCGGTCAGGGTGCAGCAGCATCGGTTATTACGATGATGGTTCCGGTTCTGTTCTTCGTACTTGCTGAGAGTCAGATTCTTGAGACCATGGCAAGTTCCGGTTTGAAAGACTAATAAGACAGGAGATGGCATGATGAGAAAGATTATGAGAAAAATTTGCAGTCCTGCTGTTTGCCTGCTTCTTGCAGTCATGATATTTGCAACAGCAGTTCCGATGGAAGCATCGGCAAAGGTTGGTTATACATACAACTACGATTTCTGGGGTGATACTCAGTATTCTCCGGACTCCTATGAGGTATCCACCGTTGTGAATGCGGCGAGCCTTGGCTTGGAGTTGAATCTGATGAATCCCGAAGGTCTGTGTGTACTTGGTGATATGATTTATGTCTGTGATACCGGTAACAATCGTATCTTAGAGTTAAAGCGAATCAGCACCGAGAAGATTGAATTGGTGCGTGTGATTGAGAGTTTCACCGCTCCGGCAGATTATGAGAAGCCGTTAACGTTTTCAAAACCGTCGGATATCTCAGTAACTTCGGATGGTTATATGTACATTGCGGATCAGAACAATTACCGTGTTCTGAAGCTGGATATGGATTTGAACTTTGTATTGGAGTTCTTGAAGCCTACGGATCCGACTTTCAATCAGGAGGTTGAATTTTCGCCGAAGAAGATTGCGATTGATAGTGCCGGTCGTCTGTATTGTACGGCTGTCAGCGTGAACCAGGGTCTTATGAAGTATGAGCCGAATGGTGCGTTTACCGGATTCTTCGGTGCGACACCGGTTACCTATAATCTTTGGGATTTTATCTGGAAGCGTTGGCTCTCTACACAGGCTCAGAGAGACCAGATGGCTGACTTCGTACCGACCGAGTATTCTAACATCTATATGGACTATGAAGGATTTATCTATGCGACGATTATCGGCGCATCGGATGAAGAAGTTCTGGATGGTCAGTTGAATGTTGTACGTCGTCTGAATCTTCTTGGTAATGATATCTTGATTCGTAACGGCGAGTTCGACATCATCGGTGATTTGTATTATGGTGAGACCGAAGGGTATATTGGTTCTTCCAAGTTCACAGACGTTACCGCATTGGAGAACGATGTTTACGTAGCACTTGACCGTAACCGTGGCAGATTGTTCGCATATGATGAGCAGGGCCGTATGTTGTTTGCTTTTGGTGGCGGTGGTACCGTAGAAGGTTGTTTCCGTTATGCAAGTGCTATCGACCATGTCGGACACGACTTGTTGGTTCTTGACTCTTCTGCGTCCAGTTTGACTGTGTTTACTCCGACCGAGTTCGGTGCTTTGGTATACCGTGCGATTGAAGAGTTCCAGAGTGGTTTCTATACAGAGTCCGGTAATACATGGAGAGAGGTTATGGAGCTGAATGGTAACTATGACCTTGCATATATCGGTATCGGTAGAGCATTGTTCCAGGAGAAGAAGTATAAGGAAGCAATGGAGTATTTCAAGTTGAAATACGATGAAGATAATTACTCCAGAGCATTCAAGCAGTATCGTAAAGAATGGGTAGAAGATAACATCGGCCTTGTAATTGCAGCAGCATTTCTTGTGTTATGTCTGCCGTTGATTATTGGTAGAATTAAAGCAATCAAATATGAAATTGATCGAGCAGAGATCTTTATAAAGTAAGATTACGGAGGCAGACATGTTAGCTTCATTGAAGAAAAAAGAAACATATAAGAATTATTTTAAGTCGTTAAAGTTTGCGTTTTATTGTTTGACGCATCCGTTGGACGGCTTCTGGGATTTGACTCACGAGAAACGTGGTTCGATGGCAGTTGCAAATACGATTTTGATTGCAACGGTTCTGACCAGACTTGCCACCCTTCGTTTTACAAGTTTCTTGTTCATGAAGGTGTATTGGCAGGATATTAACATCTTCCTGTATATTGCAAGTATTGTATTCCCGCTTGCAATGTGGTGTGTCGGCAACTGGAGTCTTACGACTTTGTTTGACGGCAAAGGAAGATTGGGTCAGGTGTATATGGCAACCTGTTATGCATTCCTTCCGTATCCGGTAATTAACATTCCGTTGATGTTGGTAAGTAATGTAGTAACAGAGGACGAGGGCTCTTTCTATAGCATACTTGCTGCGTTTGCGCTGATATGGGCTGCAGTGTGGGTTGTCCTTGCCATGATGCAGATCCATGAGTACACCATCAGTAAGACGATTCTGTTTACTGTGGCATCAATCTTTGCGATGTTGGTTATCGTGTTCATACTTATGTTATTCTTCAGTATGATCAGTTCCGGTATTGCATATTTTGTGTCCATAGTAAAAGAGATTCTCTTCAGAATCTAGGCGGAGGTTGATATGAGAAAAAGTAAGGAAGTAAGAAGAGCGGAGTTTAAGAAAGCTCTGATTGACAGATTAAAATCATTGATAGCTCCGATGATCGTTCTGGCTTTGGTAGCAGTTGCAGTAGTTGTTATTAAGAATTATGAAGCTACCGAGGAAGTTGAGGAGATTATCCGTCTGAATGGTTTTGACGGAGAAGAGACAGAGTATGTACTGGAGAATGATGACCTGTTATTCACAATGGATGCAGCGACCAGTCAGTTTACTGTGACGGTAAAAGAAACAGGTAAAGTGTGGCGTTCTAACCCGGAAGGAGCAAAGGAAGATGCAAAAGCGAACCCGGCTAAGAAGGGTGAGATGCAGTCCACCTTGATTCTGACACACAGTACGGATAATGGTACAGATACTGTTTATGACAATTACCGTTATGGTATGGAAAATCAGATTTATGAGATTATACCGGAAGGTGACACCATCCGTGTAAACTATACCGTCGGTGATGTTGAGCGTGAGTTTGTTATTCCGCCGGTATTGACGGAAGAGCGTTACAATCAGTATTATAATATGCTTGAAAAATCTCAGCAGAGAGATTTCAAGGATAATTATAAGAAGTATGATATTAACAAGCTTGGCAAAAAAGACAACAAGGAAGAACTTCTTGCTCGTTATCCAATCTTTGCAGATAATGTAATCTATGCGCTTCGTGATAACACCACGTTGCGTGTTAAGAATAAGCTCGAGCAGTATTTTGAAGCAATTGGTTATACCTATGAAGAATATCAGGTAGATAAAGAGTTGGATGCAGGCGAAGCGTCCAGTGATAAGCCGGTATTCAACGTATCCATGATTTATCGTTTGGATGGCAATGATCTTGTGGTCGAAGTACCGTTCAACTCTTTTGAATACAAGAAAGACAATCCGGTATATAAGATTGACGTGCTCCCGTACTTTGGAGCAGGTGGTTTACAGGACGAAGGATTTATGCTGATGCCGGAAGGTGGCGGAGCGTTAATCAACTTCAATAACGGCAGAACCAAGCAAGGCGTATATTATGCGAATGTATACGGTTGGGATATGGCACAGGACAGAACATCTTTGGTTAACGAGACCAGAGCAAGCTTTGCGGCGTTTGGTGTATCGCACAACACAGATTCTTTCTTGTGTATGATTGAAGGCGCAGCACCTTATGCAGCGATAAAGGCAGATGTTAGCCAGAAACTCAGTAGCTTCAATGCAGCAAGTGCAGAATATACGTTGTTGACTCGTGAAGCATATGAGATGACAGACCGTATGCAGGGAAGATTGTTTGTATATCTTCCGGAGCTTCCGCAGGATGAAGGCATCGTTCAGAGATATTCTTTCATCAATTCCGGTAGTTATGTTGATATGGCAAATGACTACAATGCATACCTTGTGAACAAGTACGGTTCCTATTTTACAAAGAATACCGATACCGAGGCACCGGTTGCAGTAGAGATTGTCGGTGCAATCGATAAAGTAAAGCATGTACTCGGTGTACCGCTCAGCAGACCGCTTGAGTTAACGAACTTTACAGAAGCGCAGAGTATCATTGATACGATGTACAACGGCGGTATGAAGAATATGTCCGTCAAGCTGACCGGTTGGGCAAACGGCGGTGTGCGTCAGGAAGTATTAAATAACGTTAAGGTTGTAAAAGATCTTGGTAATGAAAAAGAGTTACAGCAGTTGGTTAACAACGCAAAGGATAAAGGCATTGACTTCTATCTGAACGGTGTTACTGACTACTCTTATAACAGTAACATTTTAGATGGTTTCCTGGTGTTCCGTGATTCTGCTCGCTTCCTGAGCCGTAAGAAAGTTGAACTTCTGGAGTATGATACCATTACCTTTGATAAGTCGACCTGGTTTGATGCTTTCTATCTGCTGAAGGCAGACCTTCGCGGAGAAATGTATGAGAACCTTCGTGCAGTAGCAGCCGAGTACGGTGCAGGTGTAGCATTCGAAAATATGGGTTATGAATTATCTTCTGACTTCACCCGTAAGGACCGTCAGAGTCGTTACAAAGAAATGCTTGCACAAGAGTCACGTTTGAAGGCGATGGCAGATGCCGGCGAGAAGATTATGGTTAATGTCGGTAATGACTATGCAGTAGCATATGCCGATATGATTACCAATATGGATATGGAAGGTACGGTATACGGCATCATTGATAAGACGGTTCCGTTCTATCAGATTGCAGTTCATGGCTATGTCAACTATGTTGGTGAACCACTCAACCTGACACAGAACTATCAGGATGAGTTGCTCCGTTCTGCAGAGTATGGTGCAGGTCTTGCGTTCACATTGATGGATGAGACAGCATTTACGCTTCAGAACACATTCTATACCGAATATTTCGGTGCAAATGTAGCTGACTGGAGTGAGAGAGTTCTTGCAGAGTATAACCGTTATAATGCAGAACTTGGACATGTATTCTCCCAGAGAATTGTTGGTCATGAGTATTTGACAGATAAGGTAGTATGCACTACTTACGAAGACGGCACGAAAGTGTATGTCAACTATGATTTCGCGGATTATTCCGAGAATGGTACGAGTGTAGCAGCCAGAGACTATAAGGTTGTGCGATAACACTCAGAAAATAAGTGAGAGAAAGGATTTATTATGAAGAAACGTAGTAAATATAGTGGTCTTCAAAGAAGAAAAGCGATATCCGGATACTTATTTATCTTACCATTCATTATTGGTTTCCTGGTATTCATGGTTCGACCGTTCTTTGATTCGTTGTATATGAGCTTTACTGCAGTAGATCTTAGTACTTCCCCGGTTACAAAGGTGTGGATCGGTTTGGAAAACTATGTGACTGCATTTACGAGAGATATTGAATTCTCCCGTATGGTAACCGAAGGTATTGGTCGTTTGGCACTGTATTCGGTAGCAATTATCGTATTCAGTTTCTTTACGGCATTGATTCTGAATCAGAAGTTTCGTGGACGTGCATTTGTTCGTTCCATCTTCTTCCTGCCGGTTATCATGTCATCCGGTGTTGTTATCGGTGTAGAGTATAACAATGCACTGTTATCCAGTCTTCAGACCGTTATTGAAGACAGCGGTAGCATGAATGGTGTGTCAGTTGCTTTGCAAAACATCCTGACGACCTCCGGTGTTGGTTCTAAGCTGTTTGATTACGTATTCCAGGTTGTGGATGGTATTTATGATGTTGCGATGGCATCCGGTATCCAGATTATCATCTTCTTGTCCGGTCTTCAGACGATATCGGCAAGTATGTATGAAGCAGCGGATATTGAAGGCTGTACCACATGGGAGAAGCTGTGGAAGATTACCTTCCCGATGATTAGTTCTATCTTCCTGGTAAACTGGATTTATACGATCGTAGACTTCAGTATGCGTACCGACAACGAAGTTCTCAAGAAGATTAATGATACAATGATTTTGATGGGAGATTATGGTTTGGCATCAGCATTCTCCTGGGCATATTTCGGTATTACGATTGTTATTATCGGTATCAGTTCGTTTCTGATTTCAAAGGGGGTTTATTACTATGAGTAAATCTGCTGTAGTAGAAAGTAAGTATCATAACTTCTGGGAAAGAAACAGAAACGTAGGCGGATACTTGCTGAAGAAAACAATTTTAGAGTGGGCGATAAAGATTGCAAGATTTTTATTACTTTTTGGCATGTGCTTCTTGATTTTACAGCCAATATTGAATAAAATATCTATAAGCTTTATGCAAGAGAGAGACTTGTATGACCCGATGGTTATTTCCATCCCTGCACACTTCACGGGTGAGAATTATGTACGTGCGATTGACTTTATGGAGTACCCGACAGCCCTGAAGAACAGTTTACTGTATTCATTGGGACTGGCAGTGCTTCAGATTACGATGTGTACCATCGTAGGATATGGTTTTGCACGATTCGAGTTCCCGCTGAAGAAGCTGTGGTTTGCCTGTGTTATTCTGACCGTTGTTGTACCGGTACAGGCAATCTCGACTTCTCTCCATATGTACTTCCGATTTTTTGATGTCTTTGGCATCCTGAAGGCAATTCGTGGTGATACCGGTCTCTTAGGTAGTCCGATACCGTATATCTTGATGAGTGCCACCTGTATGGGCTTGAAGAACGGTTTGTACATCTATATGATTCGTCAGTTCTTCCGTAACATCCCGAAGGAACTCGAAGAAGCAGCATATGTAGACGGTTGTGGTACCTTAAAGACTTTCTTCCGTATCATGTTACCGGATGCGAAGCCGATTATCACTTCCTGTTTCCTCTTTGCTTTTGTATGGCAGTGGACAGATAGCTTCTATTCGAAGTATTTCTTGGGTAGTATGGAGCTGCTCTCAATGAATCTTGCTACATTGGCAGATACAATTGCAGGTTACTATATGTACACCTTGAATCAAGGACAGATTTCCATCGGTTATACCAACTGTATGGTTGCAACCGGTACGATGCTGGTAATTGTTCCGGTTATCCTGATTTATCTCTTTGCTCAGAAAGGCTTTGTAGAGAGCTTGAGCAGTACCGGTATTAAGATGTAAACCGGTAAAACATTATGACGTATATAATTCTATTGCAGTGCCGGGCATCCGGAAAAGTAATAATGTCCGGTATGACAATAGAAATATATAAATTAAAGGAGGATATGAAATGAAGAGTAAGATTGCAAAGAAATTATTAGCTACTTCTGTTGCAGCTGCTATGACCCTCGGTCTTGTAGCATGTGGTGGTGAGGACGTTGATGTTAATACTCCGGATACCACTACACCGGATAACAGTGGCGCTGCTACTACTCCGGATACCACCCCGGATACTACTCCGGATACTCCGGACGTTGTTGCTCCGGTAGAAGATGATGTTGATGAAGTTACCGTACTTACCGACGCAAACGGCAACGTTTACGATCTCGGCGGTATGGAAATCGTTGTTGGTGACTGGTGGACTCCTGAACCGGATCCGGAAGCAGAGAAGACCGCTTACGACGAAGCATTTGATGAGTACATGGATTTCGTACAGACTACTTATAACTTCAAGATTTCCAAGGCTAAGACCACTGAGTGGGCTACTGCACACGAAGATTTCTTGAACGATGTTACCGGTTCTGTAGAAAAGAATCAGGTATACGCTCTGTGGTTTGGTCCGTCTCTTGCAAGCCACCTTGGAAGTGGTCTGCTTTACAACCTCAGCAGCCTTGATTGCCTTGATTTCTCCAAGGCTAAGTATGTATCCGGTATCCACAACCTGATTTCCAAGGGTGGCAACAGCTACGCTATGTCCGCAGAAGCTCCGGAACCGCGTTGTGCTATCTACGTAAACTACGATCAGGTAGAAGCAGCAGGTCTTACCGTTGACGAGCTCTATGACCTTCAGGAGAGCGGTCAGTGGACTTGGGATAAGTTCATCGAGATCTGTGATAAGATCACCAGAGATACCGATGGCGACGGACAGGATGACGTTTACGCATTCACCGGTCAGGCAAGCCGTATCTATGAAGCAGCTGTTTACTCCAACGGCGGTGATTTCATTGGTAAGGATGCTGATGGTAAGTACTACTTTGGTCTTGAAGATCAGGTTGTTACCGACGCTATGAACTGGGTACTTGATGATCTCTTCAAGTACAACTACCCGCAGCCGGCAGATTCCAACTGGGATTACTTCAAGGCTGTATGGATGGAAGGCAATGTAGCATTCACTATGGATCAGGCTTACATGTCTGAAGGCGAATACAAGGGAACTTGTCCGTTCGAGTACGGCTTCCTTTGCTTCCCGAAGGGACCGGCAGCTTCTGATTACACCAACTGCTACGAAGATAACGCATACGTAATTCCGGCTTACTATGATGCAGACAAGGCTTGGAAGATCGCATTCGCATATGACCTCATGACTGAGCCGGTTCCGGGCTTCGAAGATTACGAAGGTTGGAGAGTTCGTTTTGAGAAGTCTCAGTTTGGTGAAGAAGAAAGCGGTAAGGCTATCGACCTCACTCTTGCAAGACTTACCAAGAATGGTAAGGGTACCTACCACAACTTAGTTGCTGGTGTTCAGATTGGTGAGCAGCTTCTTTACGCCGTTGGCCCGAACAACTGGGCAGAGAAGGTTGCTGAGTGTAAGGACCTTTGGATCGCAAAGATCAACGAGGCTAATCAGTAATTCGCCAGAAGTATTTTACTTCACTTAATAGTTACTAGTAATTAGAACGAAGGGATGGTGTTTTCCGGGCATCATCCCTTTTTTACGAAATGCAGGAGAAGATTATGAGAGTTCGATTTCATTTGCCCGGCTTGCGGTACAATTATCCTTTGAATATGATCGTGCTGGCGATGCTCAAACAGTTTCCGGAGTACTTCCGGGAGGGTGTCGAGATTGCTTCATTTTTTGGGGAGTTTCCGATGTCACTGTGGAACGGCGGACGTCAGACACTGAACGACCAGTGTGATGCGAAATTTGTCCGTGAAGTAATCAAGAGTATCAATGCACAAGGGGTACCGGTACGTTTTACCTATACGAATCCGGTGCTGGAAAAGGAAGACCTTGCTGATCCGTATTGTAACTTCTGTCTGAAGTGTGCGGATAACGGGATGAATGAAGTTATCGTAGTGTCTCCGATATTGGAGGAGTATATCCGAAAGAATTATCCGAGTTTTAAGATTAACAGTTCGACCTGCAAAGAAATCAGGGACATCGAAGGGGTACAAAAAGAATTAGAACGTGACTATCACATGATCGTTCTGGATTATAATTTGAATAATCAGTTTGAATTGTTGGAACAGATCCGACCGGAACTTCGCAGTAAAGTAGAACTTTTGATTAATGCTGTGTGTGTTCCGAATTGTCCGCGTCGCGGAGAACATTATAAGACCATAGGAATCAATGAGCGCATTGCGCATAAAAATAGACAATTACTGCCCAGTCAGCAGGTTCCGATTATTCCATGGGAATGTCATTACGGAGAAGGCAATTGTATCTATGAGATTCAGAAGTACAATACCTACATTTCTCCGGAAGACATCTGGAACCGTTATGTACCGATGGGATTTGAGAATTTTAAGATCGAAGGAAGAACAGCGAATCTTTTTTCGCTGGTTGAGACATACTCGCATTACCTTGCAAAACCGGAGAAGGCAGGAGAGTTCCGTATGCAGGTATTGAATCATCTTGTGAACAACCATATTCTTACGATTAATAAGCCGCGCCGTGCGGCATGGGATCCGCAAGACTGACGGAAAGGTATATAGATTATGAAAAAGATATATTGGCATTTGCCGGGATTTTGTTATTTTCGCTATCTGAATCAGATTGTGATTAATCTGATGAAGGATTATCCCGATAAGTTTCGGGACGGTTACTGCATCGGATCGGTATATGGAACCTTCCCCGGTGCAATCTGGAACGGCGGCCGTGCAGTGTTTGGTGTTACGGCGAAGAGTGACATTGAGAAGATACTGGCAGCCTATAACAGCAAGGGAATTCCGGTTCGATTTACGTGGACCAATTCTTTACTGGAAGAGAAACATCTGAATGATACGTACTGCAATCTGATTATGCGTCTCGCGGACAATGGTCTGAATCAGGTATTGGCTAATACGGAAGTACTGGAGAATTATATCAGGGAGAACTATCCGAAGTTCCCGATTATATCATCTACGACGAAGCGGATTACGTCGGTAGAGGAGTTCCGCAAGGAAGTAGAGAAGGATTATCATCTGGTGGTACTGGATTATGATCTGAATCATGACGAAGCGGTATTACAGGAACTGGAGCCGTTCGCAGACAAGGTAGAATTGCTGGTGAACGAGATCTGTTATCCGGGTTGCAAGATGCGAAAAGAGCATTATCGCAATGAATCCCAAGCACAGTTGGAATTCGATACGCAGTTACGTTTCCAATGCCCGAACAAATCAACACCGAGAGTGTTTCAGGAATGTATGGATCGCCCGGCATTTATCTCAAATGAAGATATCCCGGCTTACGTAGAGCGCGGGTA
>JAZNXH010000108.1:0-27687 GCA_045593785.1 Lachnospiraceae bacterium | reverse complement strand
TGTAAGGTATCATGAAACTTATCTGTATTTAATCCATAGCGAAGACCATAATCACCGCCATCATATCCCTTGTCAATTGTCGCATTCTCCGGATCAATCGCCAGGGCAACATGTAATTTCCAAGACAAATATAAAAAGGTCTCTTTCCCTGACGCGTCCGTCGTATGTACTTCGATTGAGAGGTTGTTATAACCTACACCGAGTATACTTACATTACAGAAACTCTTGATACCGCTACCGGTCTTATCTACACCTTCAACATTAAAAACTGTACTGGTATCAGAACCATCATCTACCGATACCCATGTGATCTCAATAGAGGAACCGGATGCCACTTCGATCGGTTTTGGATTACCATTCGAATCAACATGCATCAATTGCAGGGTCATATTGCGATCTACGGTAATCTCTGATGTCTCGCGATAATACTCGGAACCGACATTAATAACATACTGTCCGGCAAGACTTGCATCCAACACCGACTCATTGGATTCCTCATCTCCTTCCGCTGCATTCGCAATGGTAAGTGTTTTATCATTCATTATTTGCAAATGCGGCAGAAAACAGGAGACAATCATCTCCAACATTAATACAACTGCTATCACACGCATAATTTTCTTTACGGGATTTTTCATGCGAACCTCCTGTTCCGGACTTTCCAAGTCAACAATCCATTTGCTCCGGTAATATTATATCAAGTAAATATGACAATATCATGTCAATTCATAATATCGATGGACATACGTATAGCTACATACTATATATCGTCATATAACAATAAAATATTAGCCCCTTTATGAAACAAAATACAAAATATAGTATATTATTTAAAAATATAAGAAACCGGAACAAATCCGGTTTCTTTTTCATTATTCATCCCAGTTGTGATAAACGTTCTGTACATCATCATCTTCATCCAGAAGATCCAAAATACGATTCATCATTTTGATATCCTGTTCATCGGTAAGTTCTACCCAAGTCTGCGGAATCATAGTTACTTCTGCTTCTGCCATCTCAATTTTCTCTGATTCAAGTGCTTCATATACAGCTGTAAAATCATCCGGTGCAGTCAGAATTTCGTAACTGTCTTCTTCCTCATTAAAATCCTCTGCTCCGGCATCCAAAGCCAACATCATCAGGCTGTCAGAATCCATATCACAGTCTTCCTTACCAATAATAATCTGACCTTTTCTGTCAAACATAAAGGAAACACAACCTTGCGCACCAATATTTCCGTTACCCTTGGAAAAAGCATTGCGGATATTAGCTGCGGTACGGTTCTTATTGTCTGTTAAACCTTCAACAATAATCGCAGTTCCATTCGGACCATAACCTTCATAAGTCACACGGTCGTAATTTACACCGCTGCCTTCTCCAGCAGCCTTCTTAATACTACGTTCAATCGTATCATTAGGCATATTATTGGACTTTGCCTTAGTAATAATATCCTTAAGACGGCTGTTATTATTCGGATCCGGCCCGCCTTCTTTTACTGCTACAGCAATTTCTCTACCAATACGGGTGAAAATTTTACCCTTAGCAGCATCGTTCTTTTCTTTTTTGTGTTTGATGTTAGAAAACTTGTTATGACCTGACATTTCTCTTTCCTCATTTCATTAATACTCAGTGTAAAATACACATATCGATACCGGTTATTGACCCGGTCTCTCTTCAATAATTTTACGGAGTTTTTTAATCACATTTTCCGTATCCTTCATTGTCCGGACAGCACACATAATTGTATCATCACCGGCAATACAGCCAACAATACCATCAATATGAAGTGCATCCAATGCAGCAGCAACCGCCATTGCCATTCCGGCAACAGTACGAATTACAATGATATTCATTGCATTATCCACGGAAACAAAACCATTTTGCAGAATTCGGACATATTTGTCAATCATCATGTTTTCTGTTCCGGGTTGTTGTAATTCAATATATTTTTGTCTACCACGTTCTACGGTAACCTTCGTTAACTTTAACTCACGCAAATCTCTGGACACCGTTGCCTGAGTCACATTATAACCACTCTCATTCAACAAACGGGCAATCTCTTCTTGGGTTTCTACTTCATTTTCCGCAATCAGTTCCAATATTTTCGCTTGTCTGCTTACCTTCATACTCCCTGACCTTTCTCCGATGTCTCGTATCCCCATCTTAATTTTGTCTTCAACGCTTGATAGAATCTATTTTTTTCAAAACGGATTAGTTTTGCGCTCCGTTCCGAACGTGTTAATACAATACGGTCAGCAACCTGAAGATTCTTGAAGTTCTGACCATCAACAGTTGCAATCGCCTCTTCTTCCTGCGTCTTCTTGCTACGTTCGACTTCAATCTCAATTCTGTCATCTGCAGAAATCACCAGACTACGTTCACTCAGTGAATGCGGACAAATTGGTGTTATCACAAACATGTCTACACCCGGAGCAACTACCGGACCGCCGGCAGAAAGGTTATATGCGGTCGAACCGGTCGGTGTCGATATCAACAAACCGTCTCCTGTATACACCTGAAGCGGCAACCCATTAATATATAAACGCAAACGAATCAATCTGGAAAAACCACTTCTTGAAATGACCACATCATTTAACACATGTGTCACCGCACCACCAACTTCTGCTCTTAACATAGTGTGTTCTTCAATCATATATTCATCTGCAATCAGACGCTGAATCGCATCCTTCAATTCGGATGGTTCCACTTCCGTTAAGAATCCGAGCGTTCCAAGGTTTACACCCAAAATCGGAATCCCTCTTTCCGCCAAGTCTTGCACAGCGTGTAATAAGGTTCCGTCTCCCCCTAACACAATGGCACAATCAGTATCTTCCGGTATCTGTTCAACATCCGTATATCCGGTTGCCAGATCATCGTAATTACGTACTGCCCTGAAACACTCACAACCAGACTCTCGAAGATACTGCTCCACCTGACATGTGGTCGAAAATTCTTTATCTTTATCCTGATTGGTAATAATACAGAATCTTTTCATGGAGTTCTCCCGGTTCCGTTCTGCATAAAAATGAATATATACAAAAGATTTTGATTATTTTATCACAATCGCAAATTCTTGACAAGTATTTGCATTTATGGAATTGATGACTTTTTCAATTCTTCATGCGACTGTGCAACCAATCCATTCAATCTCTCATCATCCGGGCGTTCCGTCGGCATATCGGAATTCTGCAGATACATCAGATATTCAATATTTCCCTCCGTACCACGGATTGGTGAAAACGTAACATCCTTTACAGAAAAGCCAAGCGTACAGGTAAAATCCAAAACTGTCTGTAATACTTCCAGATGAGTCTCTGCTTCACGTACAATACCTTTTTTACCAACTTTTTCACGCCCTGCTTCGAACTGTGGCTTTATCAGACAAACTAATTCAGCATCCGGTGAAAGTAGGGCCTTCACCGGAGGCAGAACCAATTTTAACGAAATAAATGATACATCAATCGTAACAAAGTCAATCAAATCCTTAATCATCTCCGGTGTCACATTCCGGATATTAGTTTTCTCCATGGAGATTACACGCGTATCATTGCGCAATTTCCATACAAGCTGGTTCGTACCGACATCGATTGCATAAACCTTCTGCGCACCGTTCTGTAACATACAATCAGTAAAGCCTCCGGTTGATGCACCAACGTCCATACAGGTTTTCCCTTCCAGACGGATACCGTGTAACTCTACCATCTTTTCCAGCTTATAGCCGCCTCTGCTGACATATTTCATCGGTAGTCCACGCAATTCAATCCGGCACTCTTCCTTAAACATGCTCCCGGCTTTATCTTCCCTTTGACCATCCACAAATACTTCACCGGCCATAATCAGTGCTTTTGCCTTTTCTCTGGATTCCGCCATGCCACGGTTTACCAGCATTACGTCCAATCGTTCTTTCAAAATCTGCTCATTATCCTTTCTGCTACAGAACCTGCATCCATTCTGTTTTCTGCCCGTAACTCATTAATTGTCCCTTGTACAAGGAACTGATCAGGCAATGCAACAATCAGATGCTCCGGTCTGTTTTCACAATGTTCATATAAGATTTCGGATACTAATGCACCGAACCCACCACGTTTCACATTCTCCTCCATCGTTACAACAATTTTACTTTTTTGACTATATCGAATTATCGTATCAACATCCGGCGGTGAGACAAACCGCATATTAACTACCGTTGCGTGAATCCCACGGGTGGACAGAATCTGTTCCGTCTCGCAAGCCACCTGCACCATGCTTCCTAAAGCAAAAATCACACAATCATTTCCGTTTTCACATATTATCTGTGCCTGACCATGCACGATAGCTTCACTTTGTCTGTCAATACTGCTTGGTACCTCAGCACGCGGATAACAAATTGCACATGGTTTTTCCAATTGGAATGCATATGCCAACATCTGTTCCAATTCCTGTGCATCACACGGTTCCATCACAGTTAATCCAGGAATGTGTCCTAAAAATGAGTGAGTAAATATACCTTGATGCGTTTCTCCGTCACTACCGACAATGCCGGTGCGATCAACAGCAAACACAACCGGTAGTTGTTCCAAACAGACATCATGAATCACCTGATCGTATGCACGTTGTAAAAAAGTCGAATACACAGCAACCACCGGGTGATATCCGCCCGCCGCCAGACCTGCAGCAAATGTAACCGCGTGTTCTTCTGCAATTCCGACATCGAAAAACCGTTTTGGAAAACGGTCCGCAAATCCGGTCAGTCCGGTACCACTCTTCATTGCTGCAGTAACCGCACAAATTGACGGATCGTAATCTGCCAGCGATACCAGTGCTTCACCAAACACATCGGTATAGGACTTACATTTTATCTCGGCGGTCTCCCCTGTTTTCGGATCAAAACTTCCGATTCCATGAAACTTCACCGGATTTCTTTCTGCCGGAGCATAACCTTTCCCCTTTTTCGTTACCACATGAACGATGGTTGCATTTTCTTTTTGTGATGCAAGCTCAAATGCATATCGCATTCGTTCAATATTGTGTCCGTCAATCGGTCCAATATATGTTATACCAAAGTTTTCAAACAACATACCGCCGACCAGGAGATGTTTGATTGAATCTTTTGTACGTTTTAAAACTTTTGTCACACGATCTGTCTTAGATACGCGGTTCAGAAGTTCTTCCAGTTCCTCCTTAAACTTACTGTAAGTCTGACTGGTACGAATTTTCCCCAGATAATTTGCCATAGCTCCGACATTCTCGGAAATTGACATGTCATTATCATTCAACACAATCATCATATTAGACTTCAATCGTCCGGCATTGTTCAACGCTTCAAACGCCATGCCGCCGGACAGTGCACCATCACCGATGACTGCCACAATTTTCTCATTCGACTTTCTCAGTTCTCTCGCTTTTACCAGACCGAGTGCGGCGGAAATGGAAGTCGAACTGTGTCCGGTAGCAAATGCATCGCAATCACTTTCATTACGTTTTGGAAAACCGCTCATTCCATTATGTTGACGAAGCATGGAAAAACCGTCTTTTCGTCCTGTCAGTATCTTATGAACATAGGATTGATGTCCGACATCCCAGATTAGCTTGTCCTCAGGAAAATCAAGAAAGAGATGCAACGCCATGGTAAGTTCTACCGTGCCCAGATTTGATGCCAGATGACCACCGGTCTTACTCACCTTTGACACAAGAAAGCGCCGCAACTCAGTTGCAAGTTGCGGATACTGTTCCGGAGTTATTTTCTTTATATCATTCGGTTCATTAATCAAGTCCAATAACGGTGTCATGATTTATATCTCCTAATACTCACGCTGTATCAGATACAGCATCAATTCCTTCATAAACGTCTTATCGCCCGGCAGCTGTTCCAAACAAGCAAGTGCTTCCTCCGTCAGGCTGACAACCTTCTGTTCCGTCTTTTCAAATCCTTCCGATGCTACATAGGTTGATTTCTCATTTTTCAGATCACTCTTAACCGGCTTCCCAAGTTTTTGTTCATCACCAATAATATCCAAAATATCATCTCGCAATTGAAAGGCACGGCCCAAAGCAGATGCTGCACGATATGCATACTCCTGCTGTTGCTCGTTTGCATTTCCAAGAATCGCACCGATTGAAAATGCTGCCTCCAACAGACGTGATGTCTTCAGTTCATACATTAACATCAATTGTTCACTTGCCAACTGTTTTCCTTCATAAGCAAGATCTAATTCCTGGCCACGTATCATACCATCTTTGCCGGCGAATTCCGCCAGAATACGCTGTGACTTTACAGATGCCTTTAATAATGATAACAATTCATCCGCACAAGATACCTCTTCTGCCAATGCTTCAGCATCTTTCGCACAAAGATAAAACGCTTCATTCAACAAAGCATCACCGGTCAATATTCCAAATGCCTCACCATACTTGGCATGCGTCGTCAACATCCCACGGCGATATTGATCATTATCCATTGCCGGAAGATCATCATGTACCAGTGAATAGGTATGAATCATCTCCAGTGCTGTTGCAAAACAAGCAGCAGTCTGTAAAACCCTCTCATTTGGTGAGAACAACCGACAAACTTCTAACAACATCATCGGACGCAGTCGTTTGCCACCTGCTTTAATACTATAAGTCATCGCTTCCGCTATTGTGTTGTCTTCTCCCGATGTCTTTGGAATATACGATTCCAGAATCCGATTCACTTCTTCCGTTTTTTGATTCAGAATTTTCTCAAAACTCATTCTTTATTGCTCCTCAAGCAAAATCACTTGTTTCTCTACTTTGTCTATTGCATCGTTGCAGTCCTTTAATAACTTCATACCATTAGAATATAAGTGGAAAGATTCTTCTAACGTACATGAACTGTCTTCCAATTTACTAATAATACTCTGTAATTCTTCAAATGAAGCTTCTAAAGATTTTTCACTCTTTCCCATATTGATTCACCCCTGCTTTATCATGTTCTGTTTCACGGATACCCTGTACCTTTGCATCAATATATCCGTCCGTCACAGCAATATTTATCCTGTCTCCGCTACTTACGGAATGGACCGAAGTAATATTTCTTCCTTCATCATCTGCAACATATGAAAAACCGGATTGTAACTTATGCAAAGGTGACAATCCCTTCATCGTGTTAATCAAAAGTTGCAGTCGATAACGGTTTTCGTTGATCCTGGTGCGCATCAAGCGTGGCAAGATATCCTCTGCATGCTCCAGAATCTTACGTTTCTGTTCTACCCGGCTTCGCGGTGAATTCATCCGTAACTTCAAGCCCATATGTTCTGTCTTCTGACGATTCGATTCAATCCGAAGCATCATCGCATGATATAAATCACTATGCAAATCAATCAGTCTTCCAAGTACCGCCTGAATCTCGCAAACAGCTAACTCTGCCGCAGCAGACGGTGTCGGTGCCCGAAGGTCTGCCGCATAATCTGCAATTGTAAAGTCTGTCTCATGACCAACAGCAGAAATAATCGGAACCGAGCAATCAAAAATAACGTGTGCCAGTCTCTCATCATTAAACGCCCACAAATCTTCCAGAGAACCACCGCCACGACCGATGATGATTACATCAACCCCGGCCTCCTGTAAAACGCGTATACCATTCATGACAGATTCTGCAGCTCCTACACCTTGTACTTGCGCAGGATACAGATATAACTGTACATAAGGATTCCGGCGTCTCGAAATGCTGATGATATCCTGTACCGCAGCACCGGTCTTTGCCGTAACGATACCAACCCGCTTATTATAAAACGGAATCACCTTTTTGTGTCCCGGATCAAAGATTCCTTCGGACTCCAATTTCCGCTTCAAACGTTCATATTGTTCGTATAAAGCACCAATTCCGTCCGGCCTTACACTATCCACATACAGCTGATACTTTCCGTCACGCTCAAACACACGGACTGCACCATGCGCAATCACACTTAATCCTTCTTCCAGACGGATATTCAACCGATATGCATTACCGGCAAACATAACACAGGCAATCTGTGCTCCTGCATCTTTCAGGGTAAAGTAAATATGCCCTGAGCTATGATACTTACAATTCGAGATTTCTCCCTTCATGTAAACTGCACTCAGGACATCATTACTCTGAAACAGATTGCTGATATATGCATTCACTTGAGAGACGGTTAGTACCTTTTCCTGCATTACTCTTCAATCATCCTCGCCAAAACACCATTCACAAAACTCGGAGAGGAATCGCCCCCATATTTTTTTGCAAGCTCAACTGCTTCATTTACTGACACTTTTACCGGAATTGTGTCGTCATATTGCATTTCATAACAGGCAAGTCGAAGAATTGTAATGTCCACCTTGCCTATACGATTCAATTTCCAGCCGGATATAGCAGTATTCAATCTGGCATCGATACTTCCGAGTTTATCCACGATATCAAACAAACGCTCGGTCAATTCTTCGGTCAAAACAGAAACGTCCTCTTCTTCCGAAACACTATTTTCATTATAAAGAGCAATCTGTTCCCGGTATTCCGCAGTCTCATGAAACTCGTGCTGAAACAACATCAAAAAAAGCCTCTCACGCTTTGATCTTAACTTTGCAACATTGTTCTCTGCCATCTGTATATCCTCTTTTCATCGTACATTTGAATTGCGCTATACACGCACAAAAATCCCGCCAAACACTTGGCGGAATTCTTGGTTTATTTTACATTACTAACATTTACACCAACAACGTGCACATTCACTTCCACAACATCTAATCCGGTCATGTTACGGATTGCTGCCGCAACACGCTCCTGAACGACTGCACACACCTTCGGAATACTGTAACCGTACTGCATTGTGATAGAAAGGTCTGCTCTTACTTCACCATTGTCAAGATCAATTCTGGCGCCCTTGCTTGAATTCTTCACGCCGAGCTTACCGATGATTTCATTCGTTATGTTACCCGACATCGCCGCTACACCTTCTACTTCGGTTGCTGCCACACAGGCAATGGTCGCAATAACATCATTGGCAATCAAAACTTCTCCACCATCTTTTTCGTCTTTCACTGTATATACATTGTTTTCGTAATCGCTCATAAAAACCTCCTACAATTGCATAGTCATACAGTATTATTATACCAAATCCTTGTCATATTGCAATTGTTTTTTCTTTTGTATCTAATACATACGGATTAGTCTTGTGCAACTACGGCAGATACAACTATATTTTCTGCAGCCATTCCCGTCTTTCGGATTACAATATCTTCAATCTGTGCAATCTGTCCGTCCGTTACTGCAACTGCGTTAATTACGACATCTACGGTATTATCAACAATACTTACTACAGCACCGTCAAACCCCTTTGCCTCCAAAAGCAACTCGGTTGAGTTTTCAATTTCTGCAATTTCTGCCAATGCAACAATCTTATTGAAAGCAATATCTCGTTGTTCTTCTGTCGCAGAAGCATCCGAAAGTAAATCCATCAACATAGTTTTATTCTTGGAACGGATTTGCTCACGTTTCAGCTTTGCTGAAGAAAAATAATCGCCACTGATTGTAGTGCTGGCAAGCACAGCTTCCCCCGGTATACTTTGTTCTTCTAACATGCCGCTCTTCTCTGCGTTGTTTTCCGATAAAATCAAATCACCATTACCGGAACTCGTCACTTCGTATGTATTATCGGCATTATCCTCGTCAGAAATTTCAAGAGAAGCATCGGTCAAATCATTTTCAGACAAAAGTACATCTTCCGTATACTTTTCATAATCATTTGAGGCAATCACATTATCCAGCTTATTTTTCTCATCTGTAACACTGTCTTTCGTCAGATTCAGATACCCTGCAATTGCAATCATAATAGCAAGTGCCGTAATAATAATCTGATTCTTTTTCAACAATTTTTTCATATAGCCCCCTTGGTTTTGCTTTCTATACTCTTTCATTTACTTCCGTTTTCTGTTTTCATCGGAAGCACTATAATTTTATGCTTCGGTATTCCGAATAATGCCTCAGCCGCATCGGAAATATATTGAACCACATATGATTTTGCCGCACCCTCGGTTACCACAACAATTCCCTCGATTTCTGTCCTTATATCATTTTGATATACAATCATTACCTCGGTTTTTCCTGCACCTTCGACTTGTGACAACAATTCTTCCAAACGGATTTCATCATCCGGTACAGGCGTGACAGCCGATATATTATCTGTTGCTATATCTGCATCATTATTTTTATTTCTTCCATACATTTTACTTGACATTGTACACATCAATAACAAAATTCCGGCAATCATAATCAGAACCAGATTTTTTATTCCGATTTTCTTCATATCTTCTATTTTCATCATCAATCCACTACCACTTCAATTATAATATTCTCTTTTTTTATTCCAAATTCCTCTGATAATATCTCACGTATGCGAATGACTGCCGGTATGTCAGTTCCAAACCATTCTGCATTCGTATCCGGTATTGATAACACTAAATGTATCCCATTGGGTTCAGCATATGACATCGAATCTTCAGATAAACTAACATCTGAATTCAGCGGCACCAGATTATTATTTATTACAATTAACCTGATTCTGTCATTGAGTTGTTCTTCCAGTTTTTGAAGCGTCAATTCGTCCTGTATTCCCTTCATCTCATAGATAAAACTGTGATCCATGCTCTCGTCCGCAAGAAGATACCGTCTCAGATGAAAACTATAATTTTCCTTCTGAGATAATAAACTCAGTATTGGATTTGCTAATATAATAATCAGGATTGTACCTATGATCAGGCGAACATATTTCAAGTAACTCTTTTTTTGAAGCAGATTACTGATTACAGTAGCAAAAATCAAATACGCAGCAATCCGGCCTGCCCAGTCTGTAATATAGTCCATTTCACACCTTTCTTTGCACATGTCATATGCAGGAATATGTTACAACTGCAAGGGCAATATAAAACAACATACAAGCTGTAAAAACAGTCTTCATCATCATTCCACTGGATTTTGACGCGGCATTTATACAATTTATAATCCGTTTGTCCGACACCGGCTGTATTATGGCCGCTTCTGCTTTGTATACAAATGCGTACACAGCTAATCGAATAATCGGAATCAAACTAATAATCGATATTGCAATCATCCCTGCAGCACCAAATGCATCTTTTAACAGAATTCCTGCCCCTAATATTGTCTCATTCACACCATCAATTACATTGCCAACCCCGGG
Organism: Lachnospiraceae bacterium; assembly: GCA_045593785.1. Taxonomy (GTDB): domain Bacteria; phylum Bacillota; class Clostridia; order Lachnospirales; family Lachnospiraceae; genus SZUA-448. The sequence continues at coordinate 16,537 of JAZNXH010000108.1, read as the reverse complement.
CAAACTCCCAACCGATTTCATCAATGTAGTCCGTTTCACGCGGTCAATTGCAGGTGCCAGCATACCCTGTATACCGGAAATCCCGATTACTAAAGCACTCATTCCTTTTAGGCACCAATTTACTACTAATTCAACAATCTCACACAACTTTGACAAGAGATTTTCATTTGATAGGTTTCCTGCAAGATTCACTGTCATATGTACACCGATTAAAGGAAGAACAAACTTCAACAGGACCATTTCAACTAATGTAATCAGAACCATGATTGCTTCATACCAATACACAGAAGTTGTTGTTCCGCTCCCGAATGTAATTGCAATACAATAAGACGGTACTATTACTTTCATGAGTTCTGTAATATGCCCTACAGCTTCTGATGTGATTTGATATGCACCGTAAAAAGTTGATGCCAGAATTCCATACAGCATTACATAAGAAACATAAAATGCCGTATCTGCAACACTGCTGTTTTGAAAACTAAATGAAAAATTGGAGAATACTGCCGCAATCAATGCAATCCCGATAATTCGAATCAAATCAGACGTCCATGTATTTAACCCGGAAAACGCAACATCACCAAGCAATTCCAAAACTGCATCAAGATTAAGGCGGATGTCACCGCTCAAAACATCCCATATAAATGTTTCAAAGCGAAACACACCTCCTCCGGATCCATCAATTGTATTCTGTATTTCCTGAAGCTGTCCGTGTTCTGATAACAGTTCAAAATATTCCGTATATACTGTAGACATACATTCTCCTCAAATCCGTCATTAAAATAAGCGTATTGTATCTAATAGCGCCAGAATGATTGGCATACTGAGCGCCATAATACTTAATTTTCCCGCCAATTCGATAAAACAACCCACTGAAGCATGTCCGGTATCTTTACAAATGTCCGATGTGAATTCTGAAAGATATGTTATCCCGACTATTTTTATCAAAATCTGATAATAGGATTCTTCCAAACCGATATAGGACTGAATCTGATGAACACTACGTAAAATACTTCCCAGTTTATTTAGGGAAAATCCCATAATCACCAATCCGCCGCAAATACAAATGATTATTTCGAAATCAGATTTACGTTCACGGAATTGCAATGCAAGTAATACTGTAACAACACCGATTACTGCGATCTGTAACATACCTCCTCCAATCATCTATATCTGAAACAGCGTTTGTATTGTTTCAAATAATTCTGCTATGTATGGTAACACCCAGAATAAAACCAATAATAGGCCTGCAAGCCCGGTCAAATAGGCCAGATCATCACGTCCTGAACTTTTCAATATTTGATTCAATACTGTTACCAAAATGCCAACCGCAGCAATGCGAAATATAATACTCGTATCCATTATTCACCTCACTACAAAACTATAGAAATAAAACAACAAGAAAGATGCCGGACAATACTCCCAGACTTCGATACAGCTTCACTTTATCTTTTATTGTCCTTTGCGCCTCTTGAATACCATGTTGCAATTCATCAATATATTGTTCAAAACTCAAGATAATCATTTCCCGTTCTGCACTACTAATCGCTTCACCAAACCGTATCATTTTTTGCTTGTCCTCATCTTGCAACGCCGCGGTACACAATCCGTTTTGTACAGATACTTTCCAAATCTGGGAAAATGTCCCTTCCTGTGCCTGCTGTAATCTTTCTTCCATTTCAGAAAGAAACAACTGATATGTTCCATTATGCCTCTTTTTCGCTCTACCAATTGCCTCAGGAAGTGTAGAACGCATATATCTGATATCACCCAAAATCGTTTTCAATAATTGACATAATTCTTCCATTTCTTTATTTCGTCTCACCAATTCCTGTGCAAATAAAAAACCAATTCCACCGGATGCGAACAAAACAAAAAATGCACCAACTAATTTCATATCAAACACCGTATCCTTCCAAGTATAAGAACTGTATTTCAAAAGAATTTACTTTTCCATTGGTTGTCCATATTCATCATAGATGTGATACACCGGCCGGTAGCAGTTGCGTCCAATCACGATATACCGGCGAAACAACTTCTGTTGCAAGAGATACTGCCACTGTGGCTTTGCCTGTAATTCTGATAATGCAGTGGCATGTGTGGTTGCCAACATTCTGCAACCGCAACCAAAGGCCCGTTCGACTGCTTCCATATCTTTCACAGAAGCAAGTTCATCCACTGCAATGATTTCCGGGGCCATCGATTGCAAGAAATACGATATACCTTTTTCTTTTGGACAAGCATCGAAAACATCTGTATTCCGTCCAACATTATTTTGGGGAATCCCCAAATAACAAGAAGCAATCTCTGAACGTTCATCTACTACTCCAATTTGATATCCGACCGGATGCCACTTACAACCATCCGACAGATTCCGTATCAAATCACGTAACAACGTTGTCTTTCCAAATCCCGGTGGTGACAAAATTAACGTGTCAAGAAATTGGTTTTTCATAAATAATGAATCCAAAATGCCATCTGAGCATCCGCAAACCTCATGGGCTAATCGAATACAAAGATATGATATGTACTTAATGCCGCATACTTCTGAATTCTCACATATCATTTTTCCGGCTATTCCAATCCGATGTCCGCCGGCAATCGTTAAATATCCTTTTTTTATTTCCTCTTCATATGCGTACATAGAATAATTACTGATATACTCCATTGTTTCGCGAATCTCACGTGACGGTATTATTACAGCATCATTGATATCTGAACAAAGAGAATGATTCTTGGATAAGTATTTCAAACCTTCACGAAAACGGAATACCATTGGTGCCTCTGCACGAAGCCGGATTTCCTGCAGTTTTTCAAATTCATCTACTGCTGAATGAAACGCTTTTCTAAGATTTAACGAAAATATTTTTTCAAATTCTTCTTTGTCCTTATTTGTTCTCACATTATTTCTCCTAAATATTTTAACTTCAGACCTATAACAATATATGTATAAGTTGTCCTATTATGACACATAAAAAACAGCCCTTTGGTCAGTATCTTCTCTAACCAAAAGAGCTGTTTATTCATAATCAAAACCAATTAATGTGTTAAATAATCACCAAAAATAAACTCATGTAATGCTTTAATATTCTCAGGAAAATTGATCTGAATTAAATCTGTAATTCCATTATAAGTAGCATCCGTAAAGGAACCGCTTACCGGAATACGCATCTGAACAAAACTGCTTACCCTGCTTTCTACTGCTTTTTCCATATAGTCTGATATCTGAGACGCAGACAGATCGGTCTCAATCAATGGAAGACACGAATCAGCGATTAATGCCAACTGGAACAGATTCTTTGTTTTTACCTTTTCAAATATCGCATTCAGAACAACACGTTGTCTGGACGTACGACCAAAATCCGAATGCACATTGTCGCTTGTTGGCACATGACGAATACGGCAATATCCCAATGCCTGGTTTCCGTTCATCTTATTTAATCCCGGAACAACATTCCGATATTCCGGTTTCGAAATATAATTTGTTGTGTTCAGATATTCTGCTTCCTCTGCGGTCAATTCAATTGAAACACCATCCAGATTATTGATTATCTGTTCAAAACTATCAAAATCCACGAGCATATATCCATCCGGCACAATCTCGAAATTGAGTTCAATAACTTCGCGTAGCAGATCAACGCCACCGGTTGAATAAACTGAATTGATTCTGTTATCGGAATGCCCCGGAATCGCAACCAGAATATCTCGCATAATGGACGTTAACTTTATTGTCCTCTGTTCTGTATCCAATGTTGCTATCATAATCAGGTCAGTTCTGCCTCTGCCATGTTCCGATCCAATCTTTTCTTCACCCAATAACAGTATATTTATAATATGTTCTTCTTCACGAGGAGGATTCGCAGGCAATTGCACCGGCGAGCCATCTTCATTTTCGTTTCCATTCACATTTGGCACTCCGCCTTGCGAACCATCCGGAATACCGGTAGGAGCATTTAGCATCGGTGTGGGAGTAGTTGCTTCTCCCGTCATTCTCCAACGGCTGTAGATACCAACCATGTCATATACTAATTTCCCGCCGCTGGCAAGTATACCAATTACAAAAACTGCAAAAATAGAAAACACTGCAATTCTGACACCCATCAACCACTTGGGCATACCTTCACGAAACTTTGTAAACAGGAATCCGATACCCACCAATGGAATAAGTATAAGCCACCATTTGGATGATTTCTCCGGAGCAACAGGCGCAGCATTAATCTCATTCACCTGTTGCGCCAGTGCGGCATTGATATCATCAATAATATCTTCTTCCCCTGAAAAATCCTCTTCAGGGAACTCATCAATCGCAACTGTGGTTAATTCAAAATCATCAGATTCGACACTGTCTTCCGCATCTTCCTCAGTTTGTTCCTCCTGCGTTTCTTCCTCGCCAGCAACTTCATCAAACAAGCCGGCAAGACTTAATGCAATCGCAGCATCATACTCATCCAGTTCATGATCTGACAAATCCGATTCCGCTCCATCATCCGGAATCTCAATCAACTGTGAATCTTGGGATTCAATATTAACTGTCTCCGGCTCATAGTCATCCGGCAGATCAAGTACATCATTAATCGTTTTTAAGAACTCTTCGCTTTCAGAAGGATCGAATTCCTTCTCGTTATCCTCAAACATACGCTGTTCCTTTCATGCTTTAATCTCGCATAACATCTTCTCAAGAACTCTATATACACGAATCGCAGAACTGATTTCGAGTCTCTCTTTCGGAGTATGAATATCATGCATGTTGGGTCCGATTGATATCATATCGGTCTTTGGTAATTTCTCGCTAAACAGCCCACACTCTAATCCTGCATGAATTGCTGCAGTTTTTACCGGCTTATCAAATAATAGACTATATGTCTTACAAAATAGTTCCCTTAAACTGGATTCACTACGATATTCCCATGCCGGATAGTCTGAACCGGACTCAGCCAGTGCACCGCAGTACTCAGCAAGATTTTTGATTTTTCTGCTTAATCCTTCCAATTCATAAGCTACAGAACTGCGAAGCGACAAATGATATACTGCAACATCTTCCTCAATGGAAAATATACCAAGATTTAATGATGTTTCAACCAAGCCCGGTATCTGTGTACTCATGGACTGCACACCATCAGGCAATTGATTCATAAGAAACATCATGCATTTCTGACTTTCTTTTTGCAATACAGATTGCTTAGTTTCCTGTGTGTCTGTGGTAACATGAAATTGCATTGATTTTTGGTTTCTGCCATAAAGCCTTTGTAATGCATCGGTAACATGCTTTATCGTACCTTCCGCCTCAGACACGTCATCTACAAGCAACCGAACCGTAGCATTCACCGGAATAGAATTATCTTTCTCACCGCCGGACAAATCTATCACTGAGTATGCACAAGTAAGTTCCGACAAAAAGCGCCCCATCACATGAATTGCATTTGGGATATATTTATGAATATCAGCCCCGGAGTGTCCACCACTTAATCCACCGAGTGTAACGGTCAAAACATAACCTCTTTTCTGCTCACGTACCAAGGGAAGACGCAGTTCCAAACGTTGTCCACCGGCACATCCGCACCAGCAAACACCTTCTTCTTCCGAATCAATATTGATCAAATATGCAGCATCAATCTTTTCCGGAACTACAGCACGTGCTCCATCCATACCGGTTTCTTCATCTGTTGTAATCAGACAAATTAATTCCGGATGTTCCAGACTATCGTCGATCAAAACAGATAACATATAGGCAATCGCGATGCCATCATCAGCACCAAGCGTTGTACCGTCCGCAAAAAACACTTCTCCATCCGTGCAAAGATCCAAGCCTTCCGCCTCAAAATCGTGGGTACAGCCTTCGTCTTTCACGCATACCATATCCATATGTCCCTGAAGAATAATTGCAGGTACGTGCTCATAACCAATTGTCGCCGGTTTACGAATTATCACGTTTAAGGCCTCGTCTTGTTCATACACCAATCCGTGTTCTCTTGCGAACGTACAAAGCCACTCACTTATTTTTTTATTATTTCCGGATCCGCGAGGAATCTGTGATAATTCACAGAAATGCTTTAATACATATTTATAATCTTTTGTTTCGAGCACTTCATTCAAACTCATCAACGTCTTCCTTTCACATACAATTAATTTTTAAAACTATGAATCGGTGCCGGAATGCGTCCACCTCTTCCAATCAATGCCTCACAAGAATGTAAATTAACCGGCATAATCGGTGCATATCCCAATAATCCACCAAACTCTGCCTGATCACCAACTGACTTTCCGATTACAGGGATTAAACGGACTGCTGTTGTTTTGTTATTAATCATACCAATCGCCATCTCGTCTGCAATGATACCGGAAATTGTCGATGCCGGTGTATCACCAGGAATTGCAATCATATCAAGTCCTACCGAACAAACACAGGTCATCGCTTCCAATTTTTCAAGATTCAGACAACCTGCCAATACTGCATCTATCATTCCCTGGTCTTCACTCACAGGTATGAACGCACCACTCAGACCTCCCACATAAGAAGACGCCATAACGCCGCCTTTCTTCACCTGGTCATTTAACAATGCCAATGCAGCCGTTGTACCCGGTGCACCCGGGTATTCCAGACCGATTTCCTGTAAAATTTCCGCAACACTATCACCAATTGCCGGTGTCGGTGCCAAGGAAAGATCCACAATTCCAAACGGAACATCAAGACGTCTTGATGCTTCCATTGCTACCAGCTGACCAACACGTGTGATCTTAAATGCTGTTTTCTTAATTGTTTCGCATAACGTTCCAAAATCTTTACCACGTACTTTTTCTAAGGCTTTCTTTACAACACCCGGTCCGCTAACACCCACATTGATAACAGCATCTCCTTCCGTGACGCCATGAAAAGCACCTGCCATAAACGGGTTATCATCCGGAGCATTACAAAACACAACAAGTTTTGCACAACCGATGGAATCGTTTTCTGCGGTAGCCTCTGCTGTCTTTCTAATAATATGCCCAAGACGTGCAACTGCATCCATATCAATTCCTGTTTTAGATGACCCAACATTGATCGAGCTGCAGACATTCCCTGTCTGTGATAATGCAAGCGGTATCGAATCAATCAGTAATCGGTCCGCTGTTGTCATACCTTTGGACACAAGTGCAGAATATCCACCAATAAAATTCACACCTACTGCAGCTGCACAAGCATCTAATGTCTTCGCTATCGTCACAAAATCTTCCGGTGTCTTACATGCGGCTGCTCCAACCAACGCAATCGGAGTAACGGAGATACGTTTATTTACCACCGGTATACCAAATGCCTGCTCGATCTCTTTCCCTACCGGCACAAGGTCTTTTGCAAGTCTGGTAATTTTATTATAGATATTCCGGTTCAGTTCCTCAAGGTCACTACTGATACAGTCCAGTAGACTGATTCCCATTGTAATGGTTCTGACATCCAGATTCTCTTTGGTAATCATTTCATTTGTTTCAACAACTTCACTGATATTTATCATGTCCTGATCCAACCTGTTCTTATTCTTTTCATAAAATGACTTTTCTATATTTCGTCAAATACGATGCATCATGTTGAAAATTTCTTCTTTCTGCATCTTAATTACAACGCCGATTTCTTCGCCAACCTGAGCGAGTTCCTGTGCTAACACACCAAAATCCTTCGGTGCTTCACTAATATCAGCAATCATCATCATGTTAAAGTATTCCTGTACAATTGTCTGAGAAATATCCAGGATATTTACTTTATTATTGGACAAATAAGTACATACTTTTGCGATAATTCCTACACTGTCTTTTCCTACTACCGTAATAATTGTTTTATCCATAACTGTCACCTTCCTGTCCTGACTTATCGCGGACATATATGTTATTCTGTATACAATGGTTCTGTTGGTATATCTCGGTTTGCCACCGTTATTACCGGTGGCGCAGTATCCCATCTCCAATTACCGTATACAGCCTGCCGAACTGTCTCATATGCAAGCTCAGCATAATTATTTTCTTTACTCATATGTGCGATTACTACATGTTGCAAATGCGGATGAAGTAATTTTGCAATCAACTCAGCTGACATCTCATTTGACAAATGCCCTTTATTTCCTGCAATTCGAAGTTTTAATTGATATGGGTAACTCCCTGCCATCAACATATTCAAATCATAATTGGCTTCTAAATACAATACTTCGGAGGAAGCAAGCTTTTCAATAATCGTATCATTATAACATCCAAGATCAGTTGCCATGCCAATCTTATGACCTTCCGATGCAAAGACATAACCGATTGGATTCCCTGCATCATGTGAGGTGGAAAAAGTATTCACTTCAATATCGTTAATCCAGAACGTCTCTCCGGGATTTACAAAGCAAAACAAGCGTTCCAACCGCTCCGCTTGTTTTGATGTACCGGCAAACCCCCATAGACTTTCTTTTGTACCATATACAGGAATCGGATGTTTCTTCGTAATTACTTCAATTCCCCGTACATGATCAATATGTTCATGTGTTACCAAAATTGCATCCAACCGTGTCAGCTCTGTCCCCTGTGCAGCCAACCCGTCTTCAATCCGCTTTGCGGATACACCTGCATCAATTAATATACAAGTGTTTTCAGTCTCTACACAGACGCAATTGCCGCTGCTTCCACTGGCAATTGTATATAATTTCATACTAACCTTCCGTTCCTTTTGACGTCTTTCTGAAATATGCAAGAACTTCATCACTATCCTTGGTAATCCGGTTCTTACCATGTTGCTTTGAATAATACATTGCAGCATCGGAACGATTCAGAATTGCTTCCGGTCGGTCGGAAGTCTCAGGGTAAGATGAGATACCTATACTAACACGAACCGATACCGGTTTGTTATCATAATTTAAACTGGTCTGATTAATCTTCTCTTGCAACTCGCTGATAATTTGATGCGTTGTTTCCAAACCTTTCCCCTGAAATACAAGGACAAATTCTTCACCACCGTAACGTGCACTGATACCATCATTCTCGTCTGAACAATCATTGATAATATGTGCAAGCTCAGTTAACACCAAGTCACCACAAGCATGACCATACGTGTCATTAAAACTCTTAAAATTATCAATGTCAATCAATACAGCAGTCAACGCCTTATTTTCTTCCACCGAACTCTTGCAGAACTGATCTACAAGAACATTCAATTGACGTCGATTAAACAAACCGGTCAATCCGTCCCTAATCGCCAACTGTTGTGTCTTGTAATACAATTTAACATTCTTTAATGCCATTAAAAACTGTGCAGAAATATTTTCTAATACCGTCAGACTTTCATCAAAATAATCCTGTCGTTCGTGACCACAAACAATTACTCCATGAACCTCATCTTCAATCATAATCGGAATCGTAACAATGACTGCGAGTTCATCCTGCTGTTTCAATACATTGGCATACAGACGATGGATTGCTTTATCAATATGAATCTTCTTAATCTTAACAATATCTTTGACTCTGCTTACCGTAAGACAGTCTTTTATGTATGACATAAACTCATCTGAAATGTCGGTATGATTTTCAAAATACTCAACTCGATTTTCATTTGCAACATCACGCATTGCAACCGCACAAAACTTCAAACCCATTGTTTCACATAAGGCTTGTGTCGTATTAGACATTAATTCATCTTGGCCGATGGTAGTAGAAACTCTTCTTAATACTTCATTCTGCAATGACATCTCAACATTGGACTTGTTTACCTGACGAATTGCAGATTCTACTCTGATTTTCTGTATTCCGAGTTCTTCGTTTACTTTCCTTAACTTATCCTGATACAACATAAGACTTTCGTTTGCTTCAGCCGCATTCTCATTCATTCGGCGCTGTTCCAGAAGCTTCTTATCATATGTAGAAATCCACTCGATAAATATCTTACTCATACTGGAAATCATAACAATCAGCGCAGCAACCACACTAATAATCTCAATGGTATTGGAACTACCCGGTTTTGCAAAGAAAAGCTGCTCAACAATTGTAAGTAAAGCGATTGGAAAAGCAGAAACGGACAATGCCATAAACCTGGAATACATATCCGTAAAATCAATTCGGAATATCAAATCAAATATCTGACTAAGCAATAGCAAAACAGTAATTGCCAGAATGCTCTTGTTATAAAAGAACACAATATAAAATGACAGAATCAGGATGGCAAAATATCGTATTCCAATTGCCGTCTTATACATTTTTTTTGTATGGATTACCGTGATTACCAGAACATCAATCAGTAAAGCTACGATAAAAATCACATTTCCGCTAATCATTGCAAGCGAATTGTCCGTCAGCATATGTAAAATCAAATTGCAAAGTGCAATTACCTCAATCGCTATACTGATATTTGTAAATTTATTGACCGACTTTGTCATAAGAGCCCCCACTACTTTTCCCAATACAACATAATTTCATCATTTTCATCAATCGACTGGGTAAAATCCGTATTCAATCCATTCTTTGTCAGTATGACCTCACGGCCTCCTACCACAGTAAGATCAAAGGGATAAACGTCTAAAATATCGACCACTCTGTATTCCGTCTTCCCTCGCAATATAACCGGAGTTGAATTCACATTAACCATGATATCCTTGATACCATCAGATGTTGCAGTTACCGCATCTTCAATGATATCACGCTTCGAATCACTCTCTGGTTCCGGCATCACAGAATCATCCGAAATAAACTCCTCTTCATCAGCAATTTCCGGACGCAGTTCTTGCTTCAAAAATATTTCAACTGTAAAATTCTCATATATTGCTTCATCTGCACCTGCATAAGCACGATTTACCAATACTTCACCGGCATCAGCAAGATCCATAAATGTTAAAAGTTCAGCGGTTGTATAATAATCTCTCTGTAAAATCTCGTCATGTTCCTGAACTTCATAATCCATCCCCACCTTCTCACCATTCACTGTAATGATTCGGGGACACACAATCTTCTTACCGTTGACTGTAAAGCTAATCTCACCATTTTGTATTTCTTTTATCTCAGAGAGTTTTAACCTTGCAGCACTGCCGCTGGTGGATTCTACAATCTGAATCTTATCATGTTGTACAATCGGCATATTGATTGATGCAGGCTTATCATTCAACAATATCATTGCTGCTTCGCCAGCCTCACCGCGTATCATACGACGTTCCCCATTTAACGTGTAGTTTAAGGCCTTACCACGCTTCGGGAATAATTTTTCATGCGGATATCCGAATTTCAATGCTGCATCAACAACTGTCAGCTTGCTGTTATCATACATCTTAATCCGCTCACCATTCACATACACAAAAATAATATTGTTCTTCTGCTCGTAATAATTCAGACAGATACCAATCGGAGTTACCAAAGTAGAATCTTTCTTTACCTTTTCTTGCAGGAACTGAACCGCACCAAGTACTTCTTCTCCACGAAGCGCCACACGTTCCAACGGAAGGTTCAGATGTTTTGCTAACGCCGGAATAAAAGTTGCAAATTTTCCACCACCACCGACTACAAAAACTGCACTGACTGTTTTTCCGCCGTTCAGCTCAATAATACGCTCCGCAATTCTCTTTGTCATGTCTTCCACAACCGGAAGCGTCTCTTCTCTAATCAGTTCGGAAGGAACTTTTGCCTTCATCTTCATAATGTCTTTGAAGCTGACTTCTTTACGTTTTCCTGATTGCAGTTTAATTGTCTCTGCTGTTGCGAAGTCAACCAAATGCCCTCTCATAATGCACTCAGTAATTGCATCGCCTGCACAGGGAATCATGCCATACGCAATAATACTTCCGTCTTTTGTAATTGAAATATCTGACGTACCTGCACCAACATCCACCAGCGCAATATTCAGTAAACGATACTGTTCCGGGATTGCCACATTGATTGCTGCAATTGGCTCCAACGTCATATCAGCGACCTGCAATCCTGCCTTTTCGACTGCAGAATACAAACCGTCTACAACTTCCTGCGGAAGAAATGTTGCCAGAAGGTCAGCAGCAATCGCATGACCCTTATGACCTTCCAAGGTAGTCATAAGATAGCCGTTCAAATAATAATGCACAACAGTATGTCCTACACAGTTAAACACAAGATTCTCATTGGCCTGATCCTCACGAATCACACCATAAGCCTTTTCAATACCGCCGGCAATCAGGGTTCGAATATGTTCCTGAGTGATAACACACTCTTCTTCTAATTCATAATCAATACGGACCTGTACTGTCTTCAATACACGCCCTGCTGCAGCAATACAAACATCTGTAAGTTTCTTTCCCAGCTGTGTTTCTAATTCTCTTTTTACTTCAGCAATTGTCTCAGCTACTTTTTCAATGTCATGCACCTGACCATCTATGATAGCACGGGTATCATGATATCTTGTATGCTGAGCGACAACGGTAAACGAATTCTCGTCTGCTTTATAACCAACAGTACCTACAATGCTTCGTGTACCGATGTCCAATCCAAATACCATATTCTCAGGAAGAACGTCTGAACCCATATGTAAAACCCCCAAGATATTTATCTAATTAGTATACCATAATGAAATCTTTTTGGCTAGAGTATTCTATCTTTGGACAAACAAATCATCTGTCGTTTTGAATGCGCTTCAGCCTTCGAACAAGACGCAAAGCAAGTCTTTCACTGTCTGTGTCGTTATTCATAACAACATAATCCGCATGCGTGCGAAAAAAACGATCGGTATGTTGTCTGCGAAACATATCCCGCACTCTTTCATCCGAATACATACGAGACTGCATCAGTCGTTGTTTTCTTACTTCCCTGGTCGCGTAGACATACCATATTTCATCACAAATGGTCTCGTAACCCGCTTCAAATAGCAACGCAGTTTCTAACAAAATAACATCTTTATTTTCCTTCTTCGCCTGTTGGATTCTGCGTTTTACTTCTTCTTTCACTGGTGGATGTGTAATTGCATTCAGAATCAACAGTTCATCCGGTCTTTGAAAAATATATTCACCCAATTTTTTTCGGTCGATTTCACACTCCGGCGTGAGAAATGCGTTTCCGAAATAATCTAATACCGGTTGATAGACACAGCCGCCCTTTTTCATTTGTGCTTCCGATATCCGGTCAGTATTAATATGGCAAATACTGCAAACCGTGTTCAGAACTTCTGCAACATGACTTTTCCCACTTCCGGCTCCACCGGTCAAGCCGATTACCGGTGTATTCTTCGTAGTATTCATATCTGTCTTTTCCTCTAAAAACTACTTTGCTTCATACCACGAGGTTCCTGTTTTCACCTCAACTTCTAACGGCACAGCCAATTCTGCCGCTGCCTCCATCTCTTCTTTCAGAATCCGTGCAACAAGCTCCTCTTCTTCCTTAACTGCTTCCACCAACAGCTCATCGTGAACCTGAAGGATCAATCTTGAATTCTTCGTTTCTTCGCTAATACGTTTCTCGACGCGTATCATAGCAATCTTCATAATGTCGGCAGCCGTTCCCTGAATCGGCGAATTCATTGCAATTCGTTCACCAAATGAACGCTGCATAAAATTCGTTGATGAAATCTCCGGAATCGGACGGATTCTTCCGTATTCCGTTCGAACCATACCATTGTTTCTTCCATCCTCTACCATACGGTCGAGAAAATCTTTAATCACCGGATACGTTTCAAAATATTTCGAAATATACTGTTCTGCTTCTTTTCTTGATATGTTGAGCCCCTGACCGAGGCCAAACGAACTAATTCCGTAAATAATGCCAAAATTTACTGCCTTTGCACTGCTACGCAGTTCCGGTGTCACTTCATCAAACGGAACATGGAACACTTCTGACGCAGTAAGGCGATGAATATCCGTATGATTCCGATATGCTGCAATCAGATTATGATCCCCTGACATAGCTGCCATAATACGAAGCTCAATCTGGGAATAATCCGCATCTACAAATACACAACCGGGCTCCGGCACAAAAACCTTACGTATACTTCGACCTAACTCTGTTCGAACCGGTATATTTTGAAGATTCGGATTGGTGCAACTCAAACGACCGGTTGCTGTAATTGTCTGATTAAAACTACAATGAATTCTTCCATCTGCTGCAATTGCTTCTGCCAACGCATCTGCATACGTTGACTTCAGCTTAGTCAATTGACGATAATTCAAAATATCATCAACAACCGGGGCCTCATCACGAAGCTTTTCTAAAACGTCTACCGAAGTAGAATATCCTGATTTTGTTTTTTTGGGTGCTCGCAACTGCATTTTTTCAAATAACACAACTGCCAGCTGTTTCGGGGAATTAATATTAAACTTCTCACCGGCTTTTTGATAAATGGCTTGTTCCAATTGAATCATTTCCTGTTCCAAACGTTTACCAAAGCTAACCAGCGCTTCTTTATCCGCTTTAATTCCGCGTTTTTCCATCTTATATAATGTAAAAATCAGTGGCATCTCGATATCCTGAAACAACTGCTCCATTCCAAATTGCTGCAACTTAGTGCGAAGTACAGGATAAAGGCGGATTGCTGCGACAGCCTCAGCGCAACAAAAATGAAGCAGTTTCTCAGACCATAATAACTCAGCCTCTGACAGACTCATTCCCTTGGGCAAATCACTTTTGACTACACATGTAGTCCCAATGTGTTCCATCAATACCTCATCATATGGATACTCGGAGCGTAATGGATCAAGAAGATATGCAGCAATCGCCGCATCAAAACACTGAGCAGGACTTGCATGTTCACACAGCACAGTACTTGACTTCATATCAAATGCTATTACTTTTCTTCCGCTATCAAAAAGCCGAACCAAACGATCCTCTAAAAACACTTCTGTTACAAATCCACTTGCACGCAAAAAAACTGCTTCTTTCTCAGACTCCGCAAAAGCATATCCAAACAATTCTCCCTCATCACGAATCTCTGAAAATGCTAATACTGAATCACTATCCGTCTGTTCATATAGATGATAAAACCAACTCTCTGCTTCTGATAAATCATTGATCCATCGATATATCGTCTTTACTTCCTCTGTATTATTATCACCGGGTAGTTCAGACAATAATGACTTAAACTCCAGTTCATGAAAAAGTTTCTTTGCCGCATCAACATCAAACCGGAAAGAATAATCAGACAACTGTTGTTTTGCAAGCGGAACATCTTTTTTAATAGTAGCAAGCTGTTTGCTTAAAACAGCTGCTTTTTCTCCAACCAGTTCGTCTGTATCTTCTTTTAACAAATATGCCATAGGTGAACGGCTCAGACCAAGTTCCTGTTTCCAATAAAGATTAATTTCTTTCTTTTTCGCCTCATCCGCAGAACGTATCGCATCATATAAATTTTCAATTGTATCATATGCCGCAATCAAGGCTGCAGCCGCTTTTTCTCCGACACCCGGTACACCCTTGATATTATCGGAGGAATCTCCTTGGAGTGCTTTTAAGTCCGGTACAGATTTCGGGCTGATACCAAATTCATTTTTTACCAATTCCGGTGTAAACTCAAAACACCGTTCCGGACACTGAGCAGTCTTGGGATCGATTTTATACTTTGCAAACAATTCTTCTGTTTTTTTAGCCGTCGAATGCATCAGCCACAAATGCGTATTCTCCGTAATCAACTGAAGATAGTCGTTATCCTTCGTCAGAATTCTGACAGGAATCTCACTTTCGAACAAGTTAGCTACCGTACCACTGAAATCGTCTGCCTCGAAATTCTCATCCATCAATTGACAGATTCCGACCTTCTCCAAAGCTTCCTGACACAATGCGAATTGTTCCTTTAATGGCAACATGATCTCACTACGCTGTGCTTTGTACTCCGGATACAATCTTCTTCGGAACGTATTTCTACTAATATCCCAAGTCACAACCAAATGTGATGGCTTCCGGTCTTTCACAATACGAAGTAATGTACGGAAAAATCCATATACTGCATTTGTATATACACCTTTGGAATTCTGCATAATTTTATAAAAAAACTTTTCTTTTTCTTCTGCTGTCTTAGCAAACAGAATCTCCCGCGGAAGATTCCCGTAAAACTGAGTACTCAGCAAAGAAGAACCGTCAATGATTAACAAATAATCCTTATTATTCTCCATCGTTTTTCTGCCCCACCGTTTTCAGTCATAGTTGTACGATTTTAGAAAATACGTAGTCCCATCAAAAAAGCAAATATTAGCAACTCGGAAATTACGATAATACGTTTCCGGTATATCATCTTTTTCTCACGTTTTGCTTCCTTTATCGTATCCAGAAGCATCTGGTTCAATTCGGCAATATAATTACCTGAGAACTCTTCCTCTTCATTCAACTGGCGGATTGCAGTACGCAAACAATATGATATTTCCAATTCATCTTTGCAACTTTTACATCCACTGATGTGTTCCGCAAATGCCGCAGCTTCTTGTGTTTTTAACTCTCCCCGAAAATAATCCCGGATTTGTCCCAGTGCTTCCTCGCAGGTCATATGTTATCTCACTTTCAAACATTATTAAGTAATTCAAATTTCCTACTTGCATAATTGTCATAATTGTGTTACACTACAATCCGTTGAGCGGATGTGGCGGAATGGCAGACGCAGTAGACTCAAAATCTACCG
>JAZNXH010000107.1:0-11829 GCA_045593785.1 Lachnospiraceae bacterium | reverse complement strand
CGCCCTGCTTACGCTCTATATAATTGCAGATTTCCTGCTTTAATTCCTTCAAACCTGCGTTGGAGGTGTAGCTGGTACGTCCCTTTTCCAGAGAGTAAATACCTTCCTCGCGAATATGCCAGGGAGTATCAAAATCAGGTTCGCCAACGCCAAGGGAGATAGCGTCTTTCATCTCGGTTACGATATCAAAAAACTTACGAATGCCCGAAGGCTGAAGTTCCATTACTTTATTGCTTAAGGGATTTCTCACGGTGTAATCAACATCCTTTCTTCTTTTACTTCACTTACTAACGGAATGCCGTGTTCTTTATATTTTTTCAATACAAAATGCGTCGCAGTGCTCAATACAGCTTCCATCGGAGCAAGGCGTTCCGATACAAAGGACGCCACCTCACGCATGCTTTTTCCGCGAATCAGAACAGTCAGGTCAAATCCGCCCGACATCAGGTACACAGCTTCCACCTCATCATATTGATAAATACGCTCTGCAATCTTATCAAAGCCCTGCCCTCTCTGCGGTGTTACCTTCACCTCAATCAGTGCAGTTACTCTCTCATTGTCTGCCTTATCCCAATTAATCAGTGCAGGATAACCACAGATTACCGAATCCGCCTCCAGTTCGCGGATCGTGGCGGCGACTGCGGCCTCATCAACGCCGAGCATGGCGGCAAGGTCTTTTGCTGTTAACTTTGCATTGTTTTCAATCGCCTTCAAAATCTGATCTTTCATAATTATCCTCCATAGACTTTTATTTCTTCAACCTTCCGGTGTCAGATACCTGATGATTTCACCGTTTCGTACTACACGGTCATTTTTATCGGTCAGCCGTCCGATGATAGCTGACGGTATTTCATTTGCTTGTGCAAAAGCAAGCACTTCCTCCGGTTCATCCGTTGCAATGAGCATACCATAGATTGCCTTTGCCTCTTCTGAAGCAACATTCTCCGGAAAACTTTTCTTATTTTCCAATGCTGTCATATTAACATATGGATTCACATCCAGCAACTCACATATTTCAATCACAAATTGTGATATCGGAATATTTCTTAACGTTACATCCAGACCGGCATCCAATCCTTCTGCCAGTTTCCACAACGCAGGAAACACTTCATCTTCCCGTAGCATAACCAGGCATTCCTCCGGCAACCGGCAAAACCAATTGTTCTGCTGTATTTGTGATGCCTCTGCTTGGGATAGCTGCCCAATTACTTTCTGTAATTCTTCTTCCAACTTCAGAAAATGTTTTGGGAAACGCTTCTGTATTTCTTCTCTATGTAACTCTGCCAGAGTCAAGGCAATTCTTGCCCCGGCAAATCCAAGCATTACAATATCCCGTCCTGCCTTACGCATGCTGCGTTTCTCCTCTCGTTTACTGTGTTCCTACGACAACGATTGCAGGAGAGGCTTCATAACTGCTGGAATTGATTTTTACCCGCTCTGTTTCAACCCCATCCTGATAGATTACTTTATACAATTCCGCTTTATATCCGGTGTGTGCTGCCTGTTCCTCTTGATAGTAGTCAGCTTCCTTACTGTCGTCTTCCGTCACCACCGGCTCTCCCGGTTCGTATTCTTCCAATATTACTGTCTCGAACTCGATCGTCCGTCCGTTTTTCTTTTTGGTGTCTGCACCCCAGATTTGAAATGTCAATTCTGACCCGGTCGCCCAGCCTTCAATGTGAATTGTATCATCCGTATTATTTACAAAACAGAAGTCCTTATAGTCCCCCGCAATTGCTGCATCTCTTGCAACGTCCACATAACTTACGGTCATCGAATGTTCTGCCCGTTCTGTCACCTCGAGTTCTGCTGCCAGAACTGCATTATACAAGGTTGTGGATATCTGGCAGACACCTCCGCCAACACTATCTATCACCTTACCATTCTGATATGCTCCCGCGGTCTGATATCCGTTCTCTTCCGTAATCGGACCGATTGTTGACGAAGTCGAAAAACTCTCACCCGGAGCAAGCTTGGTTCCATTAATCATCGACGCTGCGTGTTGGATATTATGCTTTCTTTCACTACCGGAATCTGCAAACGAAGTCGTAAAGCTTCCCATCAGGATGCCTAACGGTCCTTCCGTGATGCCCTGCCGTTCCAACTCGGCCTTGCGTGCCTCCTCTGCAGCCTTTTTTGCTTCCTCGGCTTTCCGCTTTTCCTCGGCCTTGCGCTCTTCTTCCATGCGTGCCTTTTGCTCATTGGCTTCTTCCGCTTTACGTGCTTCTTCCTCTTCTGCTTTACGGCGCTTTCTTGCTACTTCACGCAGAACCAGTTCCTGCCGTTTTGCCTCTCTTAGCTCCTCCAACAGCTTCTCTTCCGCTTTGCGTGCCGCATCCTCTGCACGTGCCGCATCCGCCGCAATCCGTTCCTGTTCCAGTAGACGGTTTGCCTCTTCTTTGCTCCCCATCTCTCCTTCTACTGCAGGTGTCTGCATGGAACAGGCACTCAATCCTGCACTTAGAATCAGCACCATAAACAAGACTACTTTTTTCATACACAACCCCCATTTTTACATTCAAAACATCGTGATTGGTTTGACATATAAAAGTAGTTTGTGTATAGTTAGTCCATAATATACTTATACAATTTTTCAAAAATTACGCAAAATTTCTTTAGGAAAATGCGTATACCAGACTCGGAATAACCATGGCAAGAACCAGTAATATAACAATTGCCAGGGAAACGATTCTTCTTGTTTTACGATTCATTATGAACCTGCCTTTCCACACCGAAATGGTGTCACCGTAACTGTAATTTATCATGTACCGGGAACTCTGATAATACGTTCCCAGAACGGGGATCATTATGTTTTATATGCTGGGTGCAGTTTTAATCATCTGCGGACTGATTGCTTATGAAAAAAGAAAATCTGACCGCGCTACCACCAATGCGACCGAACGTTTTTGGGATCGGGAACGCGAAGCCAACCTGACCCGCCGTAAGGACATCTCAAACCTTCCTTACATTACCGTTCCATACGACACTTTGCCGCTAACGGCACTTCCTGATTCGGACGAATACAACGCTGCTGTCCGTCAGTTGCAGACACTGTCCGACAAGAAGATTCTGGATCTCTCCGGCATGACTAACACGGATTTGAAGCTTACGTATGGCGCTGCCAATCTTCCCATCCTGATGGAATGCGATCAGAACTATCTTGTCCTGCTCCGCAGCTTATCCCGTATGGCAAGTCTTCTTCTGGAAGCAAAGATGGACTCTGAAGCCGAGACCGTCCTTGCCTATTCCATGCGCATCGGAAGCACCATCCGCAATTCTTACGAGCAGTTGGCATCCATCTATTGCCGCCGCAAAGACTATCGCAAACTCGATGCACTGATTGCCCGGGCGGAAACACTGGAGACATCTGGAAAAGATGCTCTGCTCTCTTCCCTGTACACGATCCGGCAACAGGCATCCGGTACAAAAGATACAGAATTCAATCCGGAAGAATTATTCGAATCCGAAACCTCTTCCCAAAACGACCATTTATAAAGCATGCGGCGTTCCGTAAGGTGCGCCGTTATTTTTTATAAGATTTACAGTATTCCTTCAAACAACATGTCTCACATTGCGGTCTGCGCGCAATACATACCGCACGTCCATGCGCGATAATTTGCAGATTATACAGAATCCAATGATCCTTCGGAAGACACTTCATGAGGTCGAACTCAACTTTCTCAGGGTCGTCCTCCTTCGTTAATCCGAGCATCTTAGACACCCGTTTTACATGCGTATCCACAACGATACTGTCAATGTGGAAGATGTTTCCGCGAATCACATTAGCAGTCTTCCTGCCGACACCCGGAAGCGAGGTGAGTTCCTCGATGGAAGATGGTACTTCTCCGTCAAACCGCTCTAAGAGCTGCTTTGCGCAGGCAATCAGATTCTGTGCTTTATTATGATAGAAACCGGTCGAACGGACTGCTTCTTCCATCTCTTCCTGCGTCGCATTCGCAAACGCCAGCAGATCCGGATAATCCCGGAACAAATCTTTCGTCACCAGATTTACTCTGGCATCCGTACACTGTGCACTCAAAATCGTAGCAAACAACAACTGCCACGGTGTCTCGTAATCAAGATAACAAATCATGTCGGTTCCGTAATTCTGATCCAACAACTCTGTAATCTTTTCAATTCGTTCTTTCTTTGTCACTCTATCATCCCTATCAAATCAACTTTGCAATACTCTTCAACACAACTGCCGAATACGGTTGCATCGGAATCCGAAGTACGCCTTCGTCCAGATAATATATCCTCGCTTCAAAGCCATAACCATACTCGTCCGTATGAAGCAGGGAACACACCGGCTCATTTTCGAGAATGCCCGTCTTCCACGCCGGAACCGCCACTTCGGTCGCATAGTAATTGTTGTTTACTACCACGATAAACTTATCTTCGCGGTCAAATCTTCCATAAGACAGGATACCATTTCCTCCGGTCAACAGTACTACAGAACCGGTACGTAACGTCTCATAAGACTTATGAAGACGAATGATTTCTTTATGAAAACGGAATAACTCCTTATCTTCAAATCCCCACGGATAAGATCTGCGGTTATCCGGATCGGTCCAACCGCACATACCAACCTCGTCACCGTAATAAATCGTCGGTGCGCCCGGCCAGGTAAACTGCATCACCACGGCTTCCCGCATCACAGCAGGATGAATCCCTTCGTTTGCCGCTTGTGAACCGTGCGTCACGCTACGTCCGGTTTTCCGGTTCGTACGTGTCATAAAACGTGAATGATCGTGATTCGACAACTGGTTCATTGCCACCTGCAGGGACGGCGTTGAAAACCGTGTCATATAGTGGTTCATCGAACCGGCAAAATGCTCGTAATTACAATAGAGTGCATCGTTGCTCTCATAGCTGTGTTTTTCCATACCGGTCAGAAACCAGGTCACCGGCTCCATGAAAGCATCATAATTCATAACGGAATCCCATTCATCACCTTGAAGCCAGTCATGTGGGTCACCATAATGCTCCGCAAGAATCAGCGCCTCAGGATTTGTCTCCTTCACTGCTTTACGGAACTTCTTCCAGAAGTTATGATTGTACTTCGGTGTCTTCCCAAGGTCGGCGGCCACATCCAGACGCCAACCGTCAATCCCATAAGGTTTTTCCAACCATTTCTTTGCAACACCTAAGATATACTGCTCCAGCTTCGGAGAGTTTTCGTAATTCAGCTTTGGCAAAGTCGGATGATTCCACCATCCGGCGTAGTGCGGATTGTCCGGCCACGCCTCCTCTTCAAAGCAGAAGAAGCTCCGGTAGGGACTGTCTGCAGAGGCATATGCACCATCCGGATAGTCCTTCACACCTTGATAGATTCCCTCGCGGTCCAACCATTTGTTGAACGAACCACAGTGGTTAAATACACCATCTAAGATAATGCGCATCCCGCGCTTATGAAGTTCCTCTGTCAGCGTCGCAAACAAACGGTTCGACGCCTCGAGATTCACCGGATCACTTACTCGCGTCCGATAGCGGGTTGCCTTTGCATTGTCGGTTTCGCCTTTCGTTAGCAGCTCACCGTCGTCATTGACAATCACACCGAAATGCGGGTCAATATTGTCATAGTCCTGCGTATCGTATTTGTGGTTCGACGGAGATACAAAAATCGGATTCAGATACAACACCTCGACGCCGAGTTCCTGCAGATAATCCAATTTCTTTAAGATACCTGCAAGGTCACCACCGAAAAACTCCCGAACCTCCATCGTAGCAGCAGGATCCTGACGCCACTTCGGAGTGGGGCCTACATAATCATTCAGATAATAATACTCGTTCGGACAGACATCATTTTCCGTATCACCGTTGCAAAAACGGTCTACAAAAATCTGGTACATCACAGCACCCTTTGCCCACTTCGGGGTCGAAAAACCCGGCAATACAAAAAACGGGTATTTCTCACAGGTTTCTTTGTCCCGGATGCCAACGCGGCAATAAAAACATACTTCCTCTTTCCGCTTTAATACAAAGTAATAATTCAGTTTGTCCTTTGGTGTTTTGATGGTCGCCTGATAGTAATCAAACAAAACTTCCTGCTCTGTTTTCTCCATCGTATATTCTTTTCCCTTGGCAACCAGTACCACCTGATCCACGTTCTCCATCGCAGTACGGATACGGATAGTCAACGCTTCTCCCGGCTTTGGTTCGGACGGACTTAGGAACTGTTCCGTACCGTCACTAAACACTGCCTCCCTGATGATAGAATCCCACAGGTGTTTCCGATATATATTCTCGCGCAATTCTTTACAATCTTGTGCGTTTTCTTTTTCTTTCGACTCAATCCAAAGCATAAGAATGCCTCCTGTTACAGCGTAACATTATAGCATAGGAACAAGGGGCTTAGCAAGAGCGTTGCGTTCCTTTACTTAATATAATGCACTCTCTTTTCTTCTGACACGGGGTCTTCCGTAAACTTGCGGACACTTCTTCGTTTGAGTAGAACATCATTTAATTCCATAACTACCTCCTTAGCCTAAGACAATTTCATCATCGTGTATCCTTGCATAGTTGCTGAAAAACACACCGTAATTTACCTATCCCCACAAAGTATTTTTCAATACATTATATCATTCTTTTCAATATCTACAAGCCTTGCAAACTCAAGGCTGTCTATATAAAGATTAATAAAAAAGATGGGACAGAACTCCATCTTCTGTCCCATTGCAAGTTTTACTCTTCCACCAAATAATAATCATACGCCCCGGGTACATGAGGACTTTCCGTTATGATATAGCGGTAAGTCGTCCCCTCTCTCTCATAGCTGATTTCCGTCTCTCCGTCTGCAAGTTCTTCCGTAAGATCGATTTTTATCTCCTTGTCGACCCAATATACCTTTCCATCCTCCTTCACGATGGCTGAACGGGCAGGCACGTTGAAATCAGTATCTATGCAGAACACCGGCGGATTTTCTCCCGGCACATGATCGTCTAGATCGTCTACGATTAAAACATCAACCGAACTTCCATCCGGTGTCTCAAACGATCCATGATACTCTACTGTACCATCCTCATTTACTGTTCCAATAAATTCCGTTTCATGTTCTGCACAATTCACTAAAAGCTTCGTCGTCACGTTTTCCACCCAGGTATTTCCGGTCATCGCATATGCAACACAGTTACTGCCGGCAAACACTGCCAATGCAACCGCCGCTGCAACCGCCAGCTTTTTCGCCCATGCTAAGTTTTTCTTCTCTTTGTATTCGCTCATATTCATCACCTTTCTTCGCAAATCCTCCGGGGCATGAATCTCACGAAAACTGTCCTGAATATATGTTTTAATTTTATCCTCTTTCTGCATCCCATGCCTCCATTGCACTCTTTATTTTCTGTCTCGCCCGAAGAAGTCTTGTTTTGACTGCCGTCTCGGATAGCTTCATCATCTCTGCGATTTCCCGAATGCTGTACTCCTCATAATAGTGGAGATACACAATCTGCCGGTATTTGGGCGGAAGCTCCTGTACTGCATAATACAGACCGCTTTTTTCCGCCGTCTGACATGCCGGTTCCTCTGTAAGCTCCTCAAGGTAAGCCGTGTGCCGTTTCCATCCGCTTCTCCATAAGCTGTTACACTCGTTCACCGCCACCCGGATGAGCCACTTTCTGGCATGCTCTTCATCCGCAAATGATTCTGTTTTTTCCCAAAGTTTAACGAAGGTATTCTGTACCACATCTTCTGCATCCACATGATGCTTACAGCCATTGACTGCCACGCGATAGATGCAATCCAGGTATTTCTCCGCCAAACGCTCGTATTCCTGCGTATTCAAAACAATTCTCCTGTTCGTTGTCTGAAAGGCCCTTCTACTAATAGAACGCAAAAACTTGCCAAAAGGTTGCAAAATTATTTTATCACAAAAATAAAATTTCCTGTTGACAAAATCAAATTTATGTATTATGGTTAGTTACACAAGTAATTAACCACTTATCCAAACATGTTGAAAATAAGAACGTTAACTTTACGAAAAGGTTGGAACAGGAGCAAATATGAAACTGGACTTTAACAGTGAAAAACCTATCTTCCTTCAGATCGCCGAAGAGATTGAAGACGCCATCTTTACCGGAAGCTTCAAGGAAGAGGAACAAATTCCGTCCACCACGGAGATCAGTGTTTCTTTCAAGATTAACCCTGCTACAGTTCTAAAGGGCATGAATCTTCTGGTGGCCGACAACATCATCTATAAGAAAAGGGGACTGGGTATGTTCGTATGTACAGGCGCAAAAAAGACGATACAGAAGAAGCGCAAAGATGATTTTACCAACAAATACGTCGATAACATGCTGACTGAAGCCAAGAAGCTGGGCTTAAGCGCACAGGATCTGTGCGACATGATTGAAAGGAGATATGACGATGTCAAAGATTGAGATTAAAAATGTCAGCAAACGGTTCAAAGAAACCGTAGCTTTGGATAACGTAACCATCACACTGGAGGAAAACAAGATATACGGACTGCTCGGCAGAAACGGTGCCGGAAAGTCCACCCTGCTGAACATCATCAGCAACCGTGTTTTCGCAGACAGCGGTGAAGTGCTCTATGACGGCGAGTCCGTAACCGAGAACGACCGCCTGCAGCAGAAGATCTATCTGATGAGCGAGAAGAGTTTTTACTCCGACAACCTGAATGTGAAGCAGATTTTCAATTGGACAAAGGAATTTTATCCGGACTTTGATTACGATTACGCTATGAAGCTGAGTGAGATTTTCGGACTGAATGTCAGAAAGAAGGTAAAACAGCTATCCACCGGATACAGCTCCATCTTCAAACTGATTCTGGCATTGAGCGTTAACACCCCGTTTACCTTCCTTGATGAACCGGTACTCGGTCTGGATGCAAACCACAGAGAGTTATTCTACAAACTCCTGATTGAGACCTACGCAGAGAATCCCCGTACCTTTGTCCTGTCCACCCACCTGATTGAAGAAGTCTCCAAGATTATCGAGGACATCATTATCATCAAGAACGGACAGATTATCCGTCACGAATCCACTGAAGACCTGCTTGCCCTCGGTTATACCGTATCCGGTCCGAAAGCAGCCGTGGACGCTTACTGCGTCGGACGCGAAATCATCGGCGAAGACACCCTCGGTAGCCTGAAGGTAGCTTACTGTCTCGGTCAGAAAGACAGTGCCGCAGCCGATGCGTCTCTCGAATTCTCAGCACTCGACCTGCAGAAGCTGTTCGTACAGCTCACCAACGACGCGGATGGAACCGCGATAAACCTGTAACTCTTACACTATCTTTTGAACATAGATTCAGGTGGAATCCGCCGACAAGCGATTTCACCTCAGAACGGAGGCAATTATGTCATTTAGTAAATCATTCAAATACGGTGTTCTTGCAAACAAGAAGCCGGTTAGCATCTTTTATATGGTCGTGTCCATCCTGTATCTTGTATTTATCGTCACATCCTTCTTTACTCCGGGCGGAGCCATCTCAGGCATGGATATGGCATCTCTGATTTTCCTGTTTGTTTTCGGCATCACCTCGTTCAAAGAAAACTTCTACATGCTCCTGCAGAACGGCGTGTCCCGTAAAAACATGTTTCTCGGCACCGTACTTTCGCTGTTCGTCATTTCCATCTTTGTGGCAGTGGCCGACATCGTACTCGCGCTAATCCTCGGACTGGTTCCCGATGAAAACTTTACCATCACATCTTTCTTTCAGCAGTTGTACGGCATGACACAGTATAGCAACAGTTCCACCTTTGCCGTTAGCTGTCACGAGATTGTTTGGAACAGTATGATGAAATTTACATTTGCATGCATCGGGCTTTTCATCGGCTGTGCCTATTACAAGATGAACAGCTTGCTGAAAACACTGGTAAGCTGCGGCGTTCCGTGCTTCTTCTTATTGATCCTTCCGTTGATTGATCTTGCACTTCCACGCATTGATATCTACGGAAAGCTCAAAGATGCCTTCCTGTTCTTCTTCGGTTTCTCCGATGGTGTCAGCTCCTACCAGTGCGTACTGTGTTGCTTAGGTCTCTCCATCGTGGTATCCGGTATCACTTTCCTGATGCTCCGCAAGACCTCAGTGAAATAACCATCCGATAAAGCAACCATCTGTTGAAGCAAGCAACCGATATAATTATCTATCAGCAAACAATAACTTAAAAAAGAAAAGCTGTGGTTCCCCTCAAATTCAAGGTTACCGCAGCTTTTCTTTGTATTTCTACTCATCATAAAACGCTTCATTAATCCGTCTCGTCTTTTCCCCCGACTCCAATCTGCTTAAACTCAAAAATCACCTTGCCCCGGATAATCTCCTTCGGAAAATACCCACAGTGCCTGCTGTCAAACGACACTTCCGAATTATCTCCCAGGACATATACACTGCCATCCTCGGCGATCTCGGCTACCCGCTTAATAATATACTCACTCTCCATCTCATACTCATAATCCACATGAAGAACAACGATATCCCCTACTTCTACATCATCCGTTATCTTCATCAGAACATATTCCCCGTCCTTCAACGTCGGATACATCGAATTACCATCCACCTTCACAATGCCAAAGAAATATTGCTTCACCACAAACAAAGCGATGGCAAGCACCAGCAAAATCAAAACCAGACGAAACTCCCGCAAAAACTCTTTTACCTTTGCCTTATCTATCTTCATACTCTGCCCCACTCCGCCAAATTATCTTTTCGTGTGTACTAGTTCTACTCTTCATATCAAAGTGCTCTTCCACTATACGATATAAACTTATACTATCACATGCTTTTTCATTGTACAACACAAACCAACCATACTTTAGTCGCGTCCCATCTGTCTTTTTTGTCATTCTAACAATCTCTGCATTAAGTTTTCAGGGTTGTGTCTTTCTAATACACAGAGGCACCGATGCAGATTACTAAAGAAACGATAGCGAGGCTTCCGTTATGACAAGCACGCTAGCAGAGACCGCGGGCACGTGTCTGAGCGCCGTAATTGCAAGCAATCACTTTATTCCATATTCCGGCGCGAGTTGTGCAGGAGCGGTCTCGAATCAGCGCGTGCGCGAAATAGGAAACGAAGCGTGTTTCGGTAGTAACTGCATCGCTGCCTCTGTGTATGGAATCCCCCTACCCAAAACCTACAACGCAAGAAGTTTAAAAACAAAAACAGACAGCAAAAGCTGTCCGTTTTCGGAGAAGGTATTTTTGTTACTTATGGGGTGTAGCAAAAACTATATAATGTATTGGGGTTTACGAGTGTTATTATATCAGCATTATCCACAAAAGTGTGCACAAACATAAACTTTTTTCACGCTTATTTTTGTCAGATATGACAACGATTTTGACATATCCTACAAAAAACAGGGTGCAGAACCTACAATCCGCACCCTGTTTTTGTATACTTTTTATATTTTGCCCAATTGTGCACTTTAGCCAAACAACGCTTCGAACTCTTCTCTGGTAATGCGTTCCTTCTCAATCAGAAGTTCTGCACAACGGTCAAGCACATCTCGGTTCTGCAACAGGATTTCCTTTGCCTTTGCATAGCATTCGTCAATGATGCCCTTAACCTCAGCATCGATCTTGCTTGCAACAGACTCACTGTAGCTGCGGGTATGTGCAAGATCACGACCAATGAATACTTCACTCTCGTCGTTGTCATAATTCACATGGCCGATGACATCCGAGAAACCGTATTCCGTAACCATCTTGCGGGCAGCCTTTGTTGCCATACGGATATCCTGAGAAGCCCCGGTTGTTACATCGTCAAATACCAGTTCTTCCGCCACACGGCCACCGAGCGATACTACAATATCCTGCAGCATGCGTCCCTTGGTATTGAACATCTCATCACGCTCCGGAAGCGGCATGGTATA
>JAZNXH010000106.1:0-31235 GCA_045593785.1 Lachnospiraceae bacterium | reverse complement strand
GAAACAGGTAAAAAAGCTTCTATATAAATATAAGGTAAAGAAAGTACATTTGCCGATTCTTATAGAAGAGTGTGAAAGCTACGGGTTACAGGAATGCCCGGCATATATCTGGGTAAACAAAGGCCGCCTGCATTTTCTGAGCCTGACGGCAAAAACCAGAGCATTCAATCTGCCATTGTCTGAATTGCAGACCATTACGGTGGAACGTTCCGTCCGTGCCAATCCAAAAGAAGAATACGCCACCGTCAAGGATGCAAAGTTTGTAACAAAGATCTTTCAGGGGCTGATACCGTCGTATTATATTGCTACGGATGAAAACGGACGCAGGACGCATCGGAAGAACAGTTATCGGCTCGGTGAAGATATCCTGGTGACGAACCGTTCCGCCCGTGCAGTGATGGAACTGACGCAGGCAAGATTTATCCTTCCGGAAGAGGAAAAGATGGGAAAGGCATACGGGACTTATGCGACAGAGGCGTACAAGTTAAAGTTTTTATGCCAGGACGAAGTGATTCTGCCGGAAGAATATAAAGTGAAAATACGGATTCTGCTGCAACAGATGGTGGAAGCAGAGATATCCGATTATGAATTTACCAAAAACTTAAGTATGATGGTAAAAAAACAGCTGATTACGGATGAGTATGCAAAGTATTATGAAGATGCAAGACTCGGACATATGTAGTGCATCAAAAGGAGGAATAAGTTATGCCGGGAAGAAATCCGATGCCGGGTGATATTTATCAACATTTTAAAGGGAACCGTTATCAAGTGACTGCAATTGCTTACGATGCGGATACAGATGAGAAATGTGTGGTGTATCAGGCCTTATATGGAGATTATAAGATCTATGTGAGAAAGTTTGACGAGTTTGTAAGTGAAGTGGATCGGGCTAAGTACCCTGAATCACAGTACAAATACCGTTTTACATTCCCCGGAGAGCCCATGCAGACAGCGGACGAGGTGACAAAGGGAATGGAAGAAACTGCGCAGGAGGCCCGGAAGGAAACAGAGACGGTACAACCGAAGCATGAAATGCGCGAACTGAAAAGTCCGGAGGACGAGGGAGAGGTGAATCCGGATTTGCTTGCATTCCTGGAAGCAGAGACAACGAAGGAAAAAATAGAAGTATTGGAGAGTGCGCGCGAAAGAGCGACAGAAAGCTTGTTAAGCGCGATTGAAGCTTCTTTGGATATCAGTTACGAAGAGGAGAGTCTGGAGGAACGCATCTATTATATCGGAAATTATCTCAGAACCAGAGAACGTTATGAAGGGACACGTTTGCGCTAAGTTATGAAACACATATTATCGTATTTACGGCCGTATTATAAGGCAATGACCATTGGTCTGATTATTAAAATACTTGGTACTTTTGCGGATCTCGGACTGCCGAGAGTGCTTGCATATATGCTGGACTACGTGGTTCCGGAAGGGGATATCGTAAAAGTATTTTTGTGGGGAGCTGTCATGGTCGTTCTGGCAGTGCTCGCAAGACAGTTGAATATTAAGGCAAATCGTAGGGCATCCAGGGTAGCTGCGGATACGACACAGCGGTTGCGTCATGATTTATATGAGAAAATCAACACCTTATCCGGTACACAGATGGATCATTTTACGGTTCCGTCCCTGATTTCCCGTATGACAACGGATACATACAATATTCATCAGATGATCGGCATGATGCAGCGTCTCGGCGTGCGTGCACCGATTATTCTGATTGGTGGTATCTGTATCACGGCCACGATGGAACCGGTGCTGACACTGGTATTGGTGGCAGTGATTCCGTTTTTGGTAGTGGTTGTTTTCGGAATTACGAGGAAAACTGTGCCGATGTTTAAGCGGGTACAGGATAAACTGGATGTGATGGTAAATGTTTTGCGTGAAAACATTACCGGCATTCGGGTAATTAAGGCTTTGTCCAAAACAGAGCATGAGAGAAAGCGTTTCCGTAACGTAAATGATGATTTGATTGATGCGGAGTTACGTGCTTCTGCAACGATGGCAGCGTCAAGTCCATTGATGAATATGTTTCTGAATCTTGGATTGACAGCAGTGGTAATCGTAGGTGCATACCGTGTAAACTCCGGAGCATCGCAACCCGGAAATATCGTTGCATTTTTGTCGTATTTTACGATGATTTTGAATTCGGTGTTGATGGTAAACCGTATTTTCCTGAACTTGACAAAGTCTTCCGCTTCTGCTGCACGTTTGGCTGAAGTGTTAACCGCTGAGCCGGATCTGGTTGTATTGGAACCGGAAGAAACCAAGGACGGACAGAGCGCAAGCGGTGAGATGACAGGCGCTGTTACAGACACAGAACATATTTCTTTTGAAGATGTGACGTTCCGCTATCATAAGACCGGCGAATCCTGCTTAAACGGAATCAGTTTTTCGTTAAAAAAAGGAGAGAGTCTGGGTATTATCGGACCGACCGGTTGCGGTAAGACTACCATGATTAATCTTTTGATGCGGTTTTATGATGTAGAGTCCGGAAGAATCCGAATTGATGGAAAAGACGTAAGAACGATTCCGATGAAAGAACTGCGTGAACGTTTTGGTGTTGTTTTTCAAAATGATATGATTTTTGCAGATACGATACGGGAGAATATATCGTTTGCCCGTGATTTGTCACAGGAAGCAGTGGAAACTGCAGCGCAGGATGCTTGTGCTGCAGGCTTTATTGAGACATTGGGAACCGGTACGGAAGAAGAACGTTATGATTATAAAGCAGCAATTAAGGGTGCGAATCTGTCCGGTGGTCAGAAACAGCGTATCCTGATTGCAAGAGCATTTGCCGCCAAACCGGAGATTCTGGTGTTGGATGATGCATCTTCTGCACTGGACTATAAGACAGATGCGAAATTGCGAAAAGCATTGAAAGAAAATTATGCAGATGCTACCGTAATTCTGGTAGCACAGCGTATCAGTTCGGTCATGTCCTGCGACCATATTATGGTAATGGAAGACGGACAGGCAATCGGATACGGAACCCATGAAGAATTACTGGAAAACTGCGAAGTGTATAAAGAGATTTATATTTCGCAGATGGCTAGCTGAGGAATAAGATATGGCAGTAAATCAACGACAATTCAGGCCGGGAAGCGCGGGTGCTTCTCTGGCATATAAACCAAGAAATACCGGCTATGTGTTAAAAGGCTTATGGCATTATCTGAGCTCGCACGGTGCATGGCTGTTTCTGGCATTGGTTCTAACCATCGGTGCCAACCTGCTCGGATTGGTAGGACCTTACCTGTCCGGAAAAGCAGTAGATGCAATTGAACTAGGCAAAGGCAATGTGGATTTTGAAACAGTGTTTCATTATGCGGTGTTAATGGTAGTATTCTATATTGCCTCTTCTGCGTTTTCTTATGTACTTGCCGTGTTGATGCAATGGATTACCAAAAAGATTGTACGTCAGATGCGCAATGATGTTATGGATAAGCTGACCCGTCTTCCGGTAGGGTATTTCGACCGGAATCAGACCGGAGATATTATCAGCCGTATTTCTTATGATATTGATGTAATCAACACATCACTCTCTACAGATGTCGTATCAATTCTTGCAAGTGTAGTAACGGTGGTTGGTTCACTTGTCATGATGATTGCAATATCACCGGTGTTGGTGCTTGTGATGTGTGTGACAATCCCAATGGCATTGTTTTATACCAGATATATGGCGAAGAAAACCAGACCTTTATTCCGTCTGCGTTCTGCAAAGCTGGGTGAGATGAACGGTTTTTCAGAGGAAGCAATCGGCGGACAGAAGACTATCTGCGCATATGCGGCAGAAGCAGCAATGTTAAAGCGTTTTGATGGGGTAAATGACGCAGCGGTAACAGCGTACTATAATGCGGATTATTATGGAAGCATTGTAGGGCCGACCGTGAATTTTATTAACAATATATCACTGGCATTGGTGACGATGTTTGGTGCGATTCTCAGAATCACACAGGGAATGCCGCTTGGAAGTATTTCATCCTTTGTGTTGTATTCCAGGAAGTTTTCCGGTCCGATTAACGAGGCGGCGAACATTATTAGTGAATTGCAGTCCGCTTTGGCAGCAGCAGAACGTGTGCTGACCGTGTTGGATACGGAGGAAGAAGTTGCAGATCGAGAAAGCGCAGTCGTGCTGACAGAGACACAGGGCGCAGTTGATCTGGAACATGTGACGTTCAGTTATGTGGAAGGAAAAGAAATCCTGAAAGATATCTGCCTGAATGCAAAGCCGGGAAGTATGACGGCGATTGTAGGAGAGACCGGTTCAGGCAAGACAACAATTATCAATCTTCTGATGCGTTTCTATGATCCGCAGACCGGTGAGATAAAAATTGACGGAATTGAGAACCGTGATTACACGCGAGAGAGTTTACGGAAAGCATATGCGATGGTATTACAGGATACCTGGCTGTTCGGCGGTACGATTTACGATAATATTGCGTACGGGAAGCAGGATGCGACAGAAGAGGAAGTAGTTGCAGCAGCAAAGGCCGCAAAGATTCATTCCTTTATCATGCGACTTCCGAATGGATATCAAACTGTGATTACAGAAGATGGTTCTAATATTTCAAAAGGTCAGAAACAGCTGCTTACAATTGCTCGGGCAATGCTGTTGGATGCAAAGATGCTGATTTTAGATGAAGCAACATCGAATGTAGATACGCGGACCGAAATACAGATACAGGAAGCGATGCGCCGATTAATGGCAGGAAAAACCTGTTTTATCATTGCACACCGTCTGTCGACGATAAGAAATGCAGATGAGATTGTTCTGATTGATCATGGAAGAGTTGTAGAACGCGGAAATCACGAAGAACTGATGCAGAAGAACGGAGCATACAGAAGTCTGTATCATTCACAGTTTGAATGATGGGATTATTTCTTTTTCCAAGTCATTGCTTCGGCATGCTTGACCAATTTTTGTTTGTCCTTATCATTCAGTCTACGGAATGCTTTTAGAAGCTTTTGTTCCATCTCAGCATAGGATTTCGGATAGAGTGGTTCTTCATTGACGAGATCCGGGAAGTCAAACTGGATATCCGGAATAAGCAGATCATAAATCTGCAGATTATATAACTCAGCAAGCAGACCGAGGTACTCATTGTTCGGCACGCGTCTGCCGCTTTCGTAGTGCTGATACGCCTGTCTTGAGATATTCAGTTTGGATGCGACATACGCCTGCGAATAGCCGCGTAAAAGTCTTAGCTTTTTCAGTTTTGCAGGCAATGACAAATCTTTTACCATGAAGATATCCTTTCAAAACAAGCCGTAAAACCAGGCTCAAATGCTACGTTTTGTTGCTGTAGCACAAAGACTAGCGTATTAATATGTAAAAGGAAACGAAATGCTACATAGTGTAGCAAATCCGCACAATTCAAACTGTATTTTGTCGTTGACTTTATGAAATAACAGTGTTATTATGGCATTGCTATAATAAAATTATGGCGATATTTTTTATTTATTTTGGAGGAAACAAAATGAAAGGTACAGTTAAGTGGTTCAACAACCAAAAAGGTTACGGATTTATCTCCGACGAAGAGGGAAATGATGTATTCGTACATTTCTCCGGCCTCAACATGGAAGGCTTCAAGTCTCTTGATGAGGGTCAGGAAGTAGAGTTCGACGTTGTTCAGGGTGCAAAGGGACCGCAGGCAACCAACGTAACCAAGCTGTAATCCAAGCTAATCCAGTGTACCTTTTTCTTTTATTTATATAATTGAAATAAGCTATATTGTATTAACGGGAGTAGAATCGCAGGTTTTCGAGCCTGCGATTTTTCATTTACTACATTTACTATGAAAAAACACTATGCTATAATTAAATTATTAATTCCAAGATAGGAGATTGTTATGAAACAGATTAAGACTTCTTTTGGTACAACCAAGAATGGTGAAACTGCAACTCTTTATACTTTTACAAATAAAAACGGCATGTCCGTATCCTTTACCGATTACGGTGCCAATATCGTAAGTATCTGTGTGCCGGATAAGGATGGTAACATCCGTGATATTGCACTTGGATTTGATTCTGTAAGCGGTTATGAGAAGAATGGCCCGGGATTTGGCTCTTTTATCGGACGTTATGCGAACCGTATCGGTGGTGCAAAGTTCAGTGTAAACGGAAAAGAATATACATTGGAGAAGAACGACGGCAATAACTGTCTGCATGGTGGATTCAAAGGATATAATACCCTGATGTATGAAGCAGAGGTGTTTGAGGATGAAGATGCACTCGGTATTGAGTTCTCTCGTCTGAGTCCGGACATGGAACAGGGATTCCCGGGAAATGTTGATATCTCTGTTACTTACACCCTGACAGAAGATAATGAACTTGTGATTGAGTATTTTGCAGTATCTGACCAGGATACCATCATTAATCTGACGAATCATTCCTATTTTAATCTTGCAGGACATGATGCCGGTGCCGCTGCAGCGATGAATATGAAGCTGAAGATGGATTGTGATCATTTCACACCGACCGATGATGCATTGATTCCGACCGGTGAACTTCGCGATGTTACCGGAACCCCGATGGATTTCCGTAGCTTTACTACAATCGGTGATCGTATTGATGCGGATTATGCACCGCTTACTCAGGCTGGCGGATATGATCATAACTATGTATTGAAGACACAGCGTGAAGAACCGACTTTAGTTGCAGAATTAGTGGATGAAGCATCCGGACGCAAGATGGAAGTCTACACTGATCTTCCGGGCATGCAGTTCTATGCCGGTAACTTCATCGGAAGCGGTATTGCAGGTAAGGGTGGATGTACCTATGTAAAACGCGATGGCATATGTTTTGAGAGTCAGTTCTATCCGAACTCATGTAACACACCGGATTTCCCGTCCAGCGCATTGAAGGCAGGAGAAGAGTTCAGCTCCGCTACGATTTATCGTTTTACGACGGTAAAATAGATATCACAGTTCAAATTATAACCACTATATATTGTGGTCGGACAAAAAACACGCAGCCGAAAATGCTGCGTGTTTTTTTCTATCCTTGTCGTGTGATAATACAAAGACTGTAGAATACGGTACTTGTCGGCAATTTCGAAAAAAACTTAATAGTATTTTTTGAAATTATTTTAAAAAGACGACACAAGATATAGTGGTGGGGTAAAAAAATAATTTATATATTTTGTGGTTTTTCCTATTGACGAACAAAAGCACATCTGCTAATATTTATCTTGCACCGGCGAGTGAATCGCAGGCAGAAACGTGTGAAATCCCGATATAACAGGGACGAACATGGGATTTGCACGGTCTGCAAAACAACGGAAAATGATAAATTGTATTAGGAGAAGGGAGCACTATATGATGATTAACGTATTAAAACGTGACGGCGAAGTTGCTGAGTTTAATCTTCAGAAAATTAGCGATGCGATTTCGAAGGCATTTACCGCAACACAGAAAATTTTCAACGAGGATATTATCAATCTTCTGGCACTCCGTGTTACTTCGGACTTCCAGTCTAAGGTAAAGGACGGAACCATCAGTGTCGAGGATATTCAGGATAGTGTAGAGCATATATTGGAACAGAGTGGTTATACCGATGTTGCAAAGGCATACATTCTGTACCGTAAGAACCGTGAGAAGATCCGTAACATGCGCTCCACGATTCTTGACTATAAGGATATCGTTAACAGTTACGTAAAAGAAGAAGACTGGCGTGTTAAGGAGAATTCCACCGTTACTTATTCGGTTGGTGGTTTGATTCTTCATAACTCCGGTTCCATTACTGCAAACTACTGGTTGTCCGAAATCTATGATGATGAGATTGCAAGTGCACACCGTAACGCTGACATCCATATTCATGACTTGTCTATGTTGACCGGTTATTGTGCAGGATGGTCTCTCCGTCAGCTGATTAAGGAAGGTCTTGGTGGTATCCCGGGCAAGATTACTTCTTCTCCGGCAAAGCATCTTTCCACCCTCTGTAATCAGATGGTAAACTTCCTTGGTATCATGCAGAATGAGTGGGCAGGCGCACAGGCATTTTCTTCTTTTGACACCTATCTTGCACCGTTCGTTAAGATTGATAACCTTTCTTATCATGATGTAAAGCAGTGCATCCAGTGCTTTATCTATGGTGTAAATACTCCGAGTCGTTGGGGTACTCAGGCACCGTTCTCGAATATTACACTGGACTGGACGGTTCCGGCTGACCTTGCAGAACAGAACTGTATCATCGGTGGCAAGGAAGTTGACTTTAAGTACAAAGATTGTAAGGCAGAGATGGATATGGTAAACCGTGCATTCATCGAGATCATGATCGAAGGTGATGCAAATGGCCGTGGTTTCCAGTATCCGATTCCGACCTATTCCATTACGAGAGATTTTGACTGGTCCGATACCGAGAACAATCGTCTCTTGTTCGAAATGACCGCAAAATACGGTACTCCGTATTTCTCCAACTATATCAACAGTGATATGGAGCCGAGCGATGTTCGTTCTATGTGCTGTCGTCTGCGTCTTGACTTAAGAGAACTTCGTAAGAAGACCGGTGGTTTC
Organism: Lachnospiraceae bacterium; assembly: GCA_045593785.1. Taxonomy (GTDB): domain Bacteria; phylum Bacillota; class Clostridia; order Lachnospirales; family Lachnospiraceae; genus SZUA-448. Next base: position 22,728 of record JAZNXH010000106.1, on the reverse strand, counting down.
TTCGGTTCCGGCGAGAGTACCGGTTCTGTAGGCGTTGTTACGATTAACATGCCGCGTATCGCGTATTTATCAGCAAATGAGGAAGAATTCTTCAGCCGCCTTGACCATATGATGGATGTATCCGCTCGTTCCCTGAAAGTAAAGCGTGGCGTTATCACGAAGCTTCTTGATGAGGGATTATATCCGTACACCAAGCGTTATCTCGGTACTTTTGACAATCACTTCTCCACCATCGGTTTACTTGGTATGAACGAAGTAGGTCTCAATGCGAAGTGGCTTGGCAAGGATATGACCGATAAGGCAACTCAGGACTTCACCGAGAAGACCTTGAACCATATGAGAGAGCGTCTGAGTGATTATCAGGAGCAGTACGGCGATCTTTACAACCTTGAAGCAACTCCGGCAGAGTCCACCAGCTTCCGTCTTGCAAAGCACGACAGAAAGAAATGGCCGGACATCAAGACTGCGGGTCATGAAGGCGATACTCCGTACTACACCAACAGTTCTCACTTACCGGTTGACTTTACCGCAGATATCTTTGAGGCATTGGATATTCAGGATCGTCTCCAGACCCTGTATACTTCCGGTACTGTATTCCACGCATTCCTCGGTGAGAAACTTCCGTCCTGGGAGGCTGCTGCGAAGTTAGTACGTACCATTGCTGAGAATTACAAGCTTCCGTACTACACGATGTCACCGACTTACTCCATCTGTAAGAACCACGGTTACATCAACGGTGAGCAGTACACCTGTCCGGAATGTGGTGAGAAGACAGAGGTTTACAGCCGTATCACCGGTTACTATCGTCCGGTACAGAACTGGAACGAAGGTAAGTCTCAGGAGTACAAGAACCGTAAGGAATATGCCATTGATTTCGAGAATGGATTAAAAGTTCGTACCAGCACTAAGGAGCAGGGAAGAAACATAGATGACGTTTCTATGCCGAAGGTAGATAATCCGGTTATCTCTAAGCAGGAAGACGGAAATTATCTCTTTACAACTATGACCTGTCCGAACTGTAAGATTGCAAAAGGCTACCTTGAGGGTATTCCGTATGAAGTAATCGATGCAGAGCAGAATCTGGAACTGGTAAGCGAATATGCAATTATGCAGGCTCCGACCCTTGTTACCATCCGTGACGGTAAGGTGAAGAAGTATGTGAATGCATCGAACATCAGAAAGTTCGTTGAAGAACAGAACGCATAAGTAATGCAACAGGCTGTATGCCTGAAGGACAATATATTGGGAAATGGAAGAAGAGCAGCACCCGATTCACGCCGGGTGCTGTTCTTTTGCAACTGTTTGGACTACTAAATTAAGTATTCAAAAGTTGATAGAAGTGGCGATAAAGTGATAGGAATTGATTGAAATGTGAATGGGTGACGGATATAATAAATAGAAACAAGTTTTGAATTAGAATAAAACGAGATTTTGTGTTTGTAATGGAAGCGTTGCAGACACCGGAAGGATAGAGAGAACGATGAAAAAGGGTAACGAATATACCGGCGTTGTAGAACGTGTTGAGTTTGGCGATAGAGGAATTGTGGTTTGTCAGGAACCGGGCACGGAGAATGACGGCAAGCTTGCGGTGGTAAAGAACTGCATCGAGGGACAAAAAATCGTGTTTCGGGTAAGAAAGAAGCGCTCCGGCAAGGCAGAAGGTGATCTTGTGCAGGTGGTGGAGAAGTCACCGCTGGAGTCTGCAGCTCCGGCATGTCCGCATTTTGGTTTGTGCGGGAGCTGTCGTTATCAGGAACTTCCGTATGAGGCACAACTAGCTATGAAAGAGCGCCAGATAAAGGACATTTTGGATGGAGCGGTAAAGCCATTTGATTATGCATATGAGTGGCAGGGAATTGTTCCGAGTCCTTTGAGTTATGAATACCGTAACAAGATGGAGTTCTCGTTTGGTAATGCGGTGAAGGATGGTCCGCTGACCTTAGGACTGCACAAAAAGGGTAGCTTCTATGACATCATGGAAGTGCCGGAATGCCGGATTATAGATGCGGATTTTCGTGCGATTCTGACGGAGACACTTGGAGTATGTCAGAAGTATAATCTGGGATTTTATCACAAGATGACGCATGTAGGTTACTTGAGACACTTGCTGGTAAGAAAAGCAGCACATACGGGTGAGCTCCTGGTTGATCTGGTGACGAGTTCTCAGGCACCGGAACAGGAAAGAGAGTTTCTGCAGGAGTTTACTGAGCGGATTTTATCGGTTGAGAATCGGTTGGCTGCTATAGAAACTTCCGGCAAGATTATGAAAGGAACGGTTGTGTCGGTGCTTCATACGGTGAACGACAGCCTTTCTGATACGATTCAGAATGACCACACGGATATCCTGTATGGCAGAGATTATATTGAGGAGATATTGCTCGGACTGCATTTTAATATCAGTGCATTTTCCTTCTTCCAGACAAATTCAAAGGGTGCAGAGCGTCTATACGAGAAAGCACGTGAGTTTGTAGGTGAGACAAAGGACAAAGTGATTTTTGACCTTTACAGTGGTACGGGAACCATCGCGCAGCTCCTTGCGCCGGTAGCAAAGAAGGTAATTGGCGTAGAAATTATTGAAGAAGCGGTGGAAGCAGCGAAAGAAAATGCAAAGAAGAACGGATTGGATAATTGTGATTTCCTTGCCGGTGATGTCTTAAAAATGCTGGATGAGATTACGGAGAAACCGGATTTTATTGTGCTCGACCCACCGCGTGACGGTATTCATCCGAAGGCACTGAAAAAGATTATTGATTACGGTGTAGATAAGTTACTCTATATCTCCTGTAAACCGACGAGTCTTGCAAGGGATCTGGCAGTGTTGCAGGAAGCAGGGTATTATGTAGAAAAGGCAGCAGCCGTTGACATGTTTGCGCAGACTTACCACTGCGAGACAGTGTGTTTGCTGTCCAAACTTCATGAAGTAAAGCATCATGTGAATGTAACGCAGGAGATGGATGAGCTTGATGTTACTTCCGCGGAATAGTTGGAAATGATACCTGAATTAAGGAGAAGGAAAATATGAAGAAGCTAAGACGATGGTTTATGTTATGTGGTGTGCTAATAATGTGCATGACAGCTTGTGGCGCGGCAGAGCAGACAGAGATGCCGGAAAGTTCACCAACGGCAACGGTAGAGTCACAGCCAACGACTGTGCCGACTACAATGCCGGAAGCAACACCGACAGCGGAACCGACTGCAATACCGGAGGCAACCCCAACCGCAACGCCAACACCAAAGCCAACGGCAGTCCCAACGCCGACTCCGGTGCCATTGGAAGACCTTACTTATGATTTTCGTGATTTGACGTATAATGTTTCCTATGGCTTGGCGTATAAAGTAGAAAAGAATGGTTATTTGTCATTGGATTACGAACGTCAGTGGGGCGAGATTCGATTTGCCCTTCCTGCAAACATTGATATGTCAAAGTATCATAAGCTTACCGTAAAACTGCAAAGTGCAAAGGCGGCAACTGCGGTAAAATTGTATGATAAAGACATGAACGAAATATTTGCGGCATACCATTGTCAGAGTGATGTGGTTACAAGTTTTGACCTTTATCCTGCGCTGGATACGGAAGTGGCTTATATTGCTTTTATGGCAATGGTGGATGGTGCTTATACTGCGTCTGTAGAGGAGATTACGTTCCATATTATCCCGGATTTGATGGAAACGGTAGATCTTACTTACGATTACAATGAGTTATATTGTATGTATACCAGTGGTCTGGCAGAGCAGATACAGGAGGATGGTTCGGTACGTCTATGGTTTGGTGCAGCATACGGTGGAATCACCTTTGTGCTTCCGCAGCCAATAGACTTGTCAGAGTGTGTTTCCATTTCGGTAAATGCCCAGAGTGAGGATGGGAAAATTTCAATGCGCTTGCAGGATGAACGTGTTTTCGGAAACATGTGGGCACCGACTGTATTCGAGCAGCCCGGATGGAAAAAGGATGGCAAACAGGAATATAAGTGTTATCCGGATTCGGATGCTACCGTTTATTCCGTTGCATTTTTTTCGGATGAAGATCCAGCCAAATTGTCAGATTATGAAGCGACCATTTATGATGTTACTTTCCATATGAAACCGGGATACGAACTACCGGAGAAAAAAGCGGAGACTACGACAAGCGGTGCTACGCTGAAAAACACATACGGAACAGTGATTGAACACGTGGGAACGGCACTGAACAGCTGGGAAGTGTTATCGGAACCGGTAATGGATTTTGTAAAGAAACACTACAATACCGTGGTTTCCGGTCTGGAAGGTAAGCAAACCTGCTTGCTTGCGTATGCTTATGAAGGGGAGCCGGTTTTACTTTCCACAGAAGAAGCGAAGAAACTTGGTTACATTATTCCGGATAATTATAAGGAGAAAACGGTGCCAGCCATTAACTATGGTGTATTGGATACTGTTATGAGAGTTTGTGCGGAAAACGGATTCTCTTATCGTTTGCATACTCTGATATGGCATGAAACGGCAGTGAGCTGGTTCCATCGTAATGCGTATTCTACCAAGGGCGGTTTTGTAAGCAAAGATGTCATGGATGCCCGGTTTGAATACTATATTACCAATGTGGTAACACATCTTTGTGAAAGTGAATATAAGGATATTCTTTGCGGCATGGATGTTATTAATGAGTATCCGCATATCAATAATGATGTTACCTGGAAAGAAGTATACGGAGCACCGACGCAGAATCCGGAATTTGTGAAAAAAGCATTCGAATGTGTAGACCGGATATTGCGTCAGTATGGCATGCGCGAGCAGGTATCCTTAGTATTTAATGATTACAATACATTTGATGATACAACCGGGCTAATCAATACCATTAACTATATCAATTCGGATGGTAAGATTTGTGACGGAATCGGCATGCAGAGTCATATGCATACCCATTATCCGTCCCCTACAAGCCGGTATCGTGATGCGTTGACGGCTTTCGCCAATGCAGGGCTGGAAATCCATATTACTGAGATGGATATTTGTATCAGTGAAGGACATACGGAAAAAGATCTGGCAGAGCGCTATTATGAGGTTATGACATATATTCTGGAAGCTAAGGAAGCAGGTGCTGACATCACACATCTTATGTGGTGGGGTTATGCAGACGATACCTCGTGGTTGAAAGAGAGTACTCCGCTAATGTTTTCCACAATAGGTAAGCCAAAAGATGCGTATTATAAGGTATTGGATGCCTACGAGGATGCAGGATATGTATTACCCAAATAGGATGTGAAAGAGTTGGATTTTTTTGGTATGTTGGAATAGACAGGATATAAAACGGCACTTCGGTGCCGTTTTTGTGTATTGTCTTGTCGTATTAAAGTTGTTATTTGTATTATCATATCCTATCTGTAACAGTATGGATTTACATTATGTGTTTTTGTGGTAAAATAAGAGTAAAGTATTATGGATTTCTGTAAAGAAATATAGAAAGAAAAGAACAAGATACCTATGTGAAAGGCTGGTGTTTCGTAATGAAAGTTACAGCTACATTGAATGTACATAGACCGGAGAGAGTATTGTACTATCTTCCGGAGAAGAATGAAGAAGTAAGCAATTATATCCGTACCGGAGCGTGTCCGGAAACATTGAAGAAATATTTATATGCATTTGGCACATATGACGAAGTAGGTGTTTTTTATCTGCCGAAAGCGTTGCAGAAAGAAACCGGCATGAAGTATGTAGTCGGAATGGAATTCCGTAAGGATGACCCGGCAGTAGAGGTACCGTCTGAACTACCATTTGTTGTGCTTCCGGAATGTGATATTGTGATACAAGACGTATCCTACGAGTATCAGATGACGGAAGAACTGATGGAAGAGACGATAGAATGCGTCCGAAGCAACAAAATTGTATCCTTTGAGGCGATTAAGTATGTAGAGGGCGGACTGGTTGTCGGTTTCAGTTCCAAGGATAAACTGCGTCTGCTTTATGAGATTCAGTTGGTAAATACACCGAAATCGAATTTGAAGGTTGGTTCGGATATGTTTTCCAAAGACGAGTTGTATTTTAAGGCATATCATGAAGCAATCACCGGTTATTATAACTGGCCTTGGATGTGGGATCGTCTGGCAACTTATTATCTTGACGGAATAAAAGATTATGGATTTGTACATTTTGATGTCAAAGATTTTAATATGATCAATGAATTGTACAATCACCAGATTGCGAACGAAGTTTTGATCCGGGTGACAGAGAATATCGAAGAACATAAAGACTGGATTTATTTTGGCGCAAGATGTGACAACGATAACTTTGCTCTCATGATTAAAGATATGCCGGAGAAAGAGACGAGAAGACGGCTGGAGACATTCTTTGAGGAGATATCCACATTGGAATATGATCCGTCGTATCGGATTTACTATCGTTGCGGTGTTGTTACTATGCGGACTGCGATGAATAGCGGACAGATTGTTGCGGATTGTGCAAAACTTGCCCAGTCGAGAGGAACCGGTGTTAACAATACCGAGATAAACTTCTATACGAATGAGATGCATGAAGATGTTCTCTGGGGAAAGAATCTGAAGGTGTACCTCGATACGGCAATTCAGGCAAATGAATTTTTGGTATATCTGCAGCCTAAGATTGATATCAGGAATGAATGTGTCTGTGGAGCGGAGGCACTGGTGCGTTGGAATTACAAACATAGAGAATTGTTACCGCCATTCCGCTTTATCCCGTACTTCGAAGCAGACGGGTCAATTGTCAAAGTGGACGAACTGGTACTGCACAGAGTTTGTGCAAAGTTAAAAGAATGGAAGGATAACGGACAATCTTTGTATCCCATTTCGGTAAACCTGTCGCGGAAACATTTGGAACAGCCGCAGATCGTCAGTCGGTTGACCGGAATTGTTGATTCGTACGGAGTTGATCACGGGTTGATTGAATTTGAGTTGACCGAATCGACGATGGCTGAGAATCAAAGATTTTTGCTCTTCGTAATGAATGAATTACGGAAAAGAGGATTCCGGATTTCTATGGATGATTTCGGAACCGGATATTCTTCTTTTGCACTGCTGAACGAGATGCCGCTCGATACACTTAAGATTGATAAGAGTTTCGTTGATATGATTCTGGCAGAGAATGACGCAAACAAGATTCTGATTATCCTGCGCCATATTATATCCATGGCAAAGGAAATGGGTGTAAACTGTGTGGCAGAGGGTACAGAAGAGTACCAACAGGTACTTGCGTTACGTGAATTAGGCTGTGAGATTGCGCAAGGGTATTATTACAGTAAGCCGATTCCGGTAAGAGAGTTTGAAGAGAAGTATCTGAAATGATTGCGAGGGTGTGAATCGGTAAATTCACACCCTTCTTTACGAATATGAGGGGATAGAACAATAAAGAAACGCCAGAGATTATGACAGGTACTATGTGATGGAGACGAAAGCATGTAAAACAAAGTGGTTTGTTATACCGGAAGGATGGTAGTGTGGCATGAATGTAAATGTAGAATTTCTGGGGAAAGAACCAATTGAAAACCTGATTACCTGTATGAATTTCAAGATGGATAAGACCATCTTTTTCGGATATTCCGAGGTGATTGAAGAACTGTCGGAGTGTACGACAAAATTTCTTGTGAAGTACTGCGAAATGCAAGCAGAAAACATTTTGTTCAAGACCCTGTCTCGGACGGATTTTGCTGCAGTATTAGAGGGATTACGCATGGTTCTGCAGGAAGAAAAGAAAGCAGGTAACCGGCTGTTCTTTGATATTACCGGAGGAGAAAGTCTGATATTGGTAGCATTTGGTGTGTTATCAAAAGAGTTTAATGCGCCGATGCATCTGTTTGATGTGAAGAAAAACCGCCTGATCGAGTTGGAAGAAGGCGCAAACGGTTCTGTGAAGATGGAAGTGCCGAAAAGAATCAATAAGCTATCCTTGGATGCATTTGTTGAAATGCGGGGAGGCATCATAAACTATCGCCATCATAAGGAAATTAAGAATGATACTGATGAGAAATTCCGTGACATGGTTCCGGCGATATGGAAACTTGCGGCAAAATATGAAGATTGTTGGAATGCATTTTCGTCATTACTGAGAGAACATTTTGTACCGGACGACCGGCTGCATGCAAGAGCAACAGAAAAGCAGTTGCAGAGTGCTATGCGGAGAAGCAACAATGCACTCAAATATATGGACACATTGAACGATATCCTGAACCGTCTGGAGTCAATCGGTGCAATCAGAGACGGGAGTAACGAGGACGGCGTGTACTCTTTCCGTTACAGTAGTAAGGCAATTAAGGACTGTCTCTGGGATGGTGGAAGTATATTGGAATTGCATACCTATTATCAGATGAAGCCGGCAGCAGACGACTGTCGGATGGGTGTGCACATCGATTGGGACGGAACGATTAATCACGCGTACGGAAAAGATGTCCTGAATGAGATTGACGTGTTAGTTTTACATGGCAATATCTTAACATTCATCTCTTGCAAAAGTGGAAGTATGGATTCCAACAAAGCCCTGAATGCGATGTACGAGCTGGAGACAGTAGCCAGACGCTTCGGCGGGAAGTATGTGAAGAAGGTACTTGCCATCATGAAGCCGATGGGAAGTGTCTATCTGGAACGTGCCAAAGAGATGGGAATCGAAGTGTGGGATATGAACGAGTAAGGGGATGATACAATATGACGAAGGTGTATTTTGTACGGCATGCACAGCCGGATTTTGAATGGGAAGATGACAGAACCAGGCCGTTGACTGCAGAGGGGAAAGAGGATTCCAAGGTAGTCGTGGAGTTCTTGAAAGACAAGCAGATTGATGTGTTTTATTGCAGCCCGTATCGGAGAAGTATAGATACGATTGCAGATACGGCTTCATATTATGGAAAAGAGATTCTTACAGATGAGCGTCTGCGTGAGCGGGAGAAAGGTCCGAACGGAAACGGACGCGATATGCTCTGTAAGCGTTGGGCAGATCTTGATTATCACGAAGAAGGCGGCGAGTCCATCCATATGGCGCAGGAACGTAACGTAGCTGCGCTGCAGGATATCTTACGCGCCAATCCGGATAAAAAGGTAGTCATTGGAACGCACGGAACTGCGCTGAGTTCGATACTGAATTATTATGATGCGGCATTTGGTTGTGATGATTTCTGGCGTATCGTGGACTGGATGCCTTACATTATCGAACTGGATTTTGAGGGAACGAAGTTGGTTGGCAAGACAGAGCAACTTCATGTATATAAGGAGTTTCACACGAAGGAGCCGAAGTAATGAGAACACTGTATGTATCCGATCTTGACGGGACACTTCTGAATTCAAAGGATAAAGTGAGCCGCTACAGCTGTGAGACTATCAACCGTCTGGTAGAAGAAGGGATGCTGTTTACCTATGCAACAGCACGCTCGCTGGTCTCGGCTTCGATGGTAACGAGGGGACTTACGACACGGATTCCGGTCATTGCATATAACGGAGCGTTTATCTTTGAACCGGCGACCGGAACGATACTCGCATCGGAAGGGTTTACGCAGGAAGAACGGGCGTACATACGAGAGACGTTGGAAGAATACGGACTTAGTCCGCTGGTGTATTCCTTTATCAACGGGATAGAGAAAGTGTCATGGGATACAAGTAAGGAAAACGTGGGAAAGAAGTGGTATATATCCAAACGTCCCGGTGATCCGCGCCTTCGTCCGCTGAAGAACGCAGAAGGCCTTTATGACGGAGAAGTTTTTTACTATACCTATATTGGTGAGAAGGAAGAGATGGAACCGGTTTACCGGCTGTTCTCACAGGACGAACACTATACCTGCACGTTGCAACAGGAGCTGTACCGACCGGAATACTGGCTTGAGATTATGCCGAGGAAAGCAACCAAGTCGAATGCTATCAACAAGTTGAAGGAACTGTGGCACTGCGACAGAGTGGTGTCATTCGGGGATTCCTTGAATGATATTCCGATGTTTCGGATATCGGACGAATGCTATGCGGTGGAAAATGCGTGTCACGAATTGAAGAAGCTTGCAACCGGTATCATCGGGAAGAATGACAATGACAGTGTAGCTATGTGGCTGGCTGCGCATGTGAGAGGGTATGAGAATCAATGAAGTTAAAAATTGCAATCTGTGATGATGAAGCAAAACAAAGAGAATATGTGCTCGGGCTGGTAAATGCCTGGGCAAAGCTCGGACGGCATCTGTTGGAGATAAAGGAGTTTCCGGATGCAGAGTCCTTCCTGTTCCATTACGATGTAGAAAAAGACTTTGATATTCTGTTGTTGGATGTAGAAATGGGGAAACTCTCCGGCATCGACCTTGCAAAAGAAGTACGGAAAGAAAATGCGACTGTGCAGATCGTATTCATTACCGGATATTATGAGTATTTTAGTGACGGGTTCGATGTATCGGCACTGCATTATCTGATTAAGCCGGTGGATGAGCGTAAGCTCTATCCGGTACTCGACAAAGCGGTAGGGAACTTGAGCTACCGGCAGCGTTCGGTGTTGTTGTCTACACCGGATGCAGATATCAAGATTCCGCTGGCAGATATTCTGTATGTGGAAGCGGAGAAGGTATATGTGCAAGTACATACCGTGAACGAAGTTTATCGGAGCCGGATCTCATTGGCAAAGTTTTGCGAACAACTGGATGACACCTTCTATCAGGTGCACCGTTCCTTTGTCGTGGGACTGAAATATGTGAAAAAGGTATCCCGCAATGATATTACAATGGTAAACGGTGATGTGGTACCAATCCGAAGAGGGTCTTATGATGAGGTACATGCGGCACTGATTCATCATCTGTGAAATTGAGGGGGTACATATGATATTTGATAAACTGATTGCCAAAAAAGTGGCAGCATTTGAAAGTGAAATACTGCAAAAGCATTATGAAGAAGTGGAAAATATGTATGCGAAGATGCGTGGCTGGCGTCATGACTACCGCCATCACATCCAGGCGATGAAAGTCCATGCGGTAAACGGAGAGTATGAAGAGATTGGCCGTTATCTGGACATGCTGGATGATGACCTGACGAATGTCGAGACGGTTATCAAAACCGGCAATCGTATGGCTGATGCGATATTGAACAGTAAGCTTTCTATCGCAGCAAAGAACGGGATTACCGTAAAAGCAGAGGCGAAGATTCCCGTGTCTTTGCGTGTGTCAGAATTGGATTTATGTATCATTATCGGGAATTTATTGGACAATGCGATTGATGCCTGTATGGAGCTTCCGGTAGAAAAGCGCCTGATTCGTATCTATATGGAAATGAAGGGGAATTTTCTGTATCTGGCGTTGACGAATACTTCCGGGGGCAAGAAAAAGAAGAACTTTCGCAGTACCAAGGGGGCAGGACACGGCTTTGGTATCAGCCGTATGGATGCAGTTGTGGAGAAATACGGCGGTTATATCACGAGAGCCTCGGAGGATGAAGCATTTTCAACGGAGGTGCTTCTGCCACAGTAGGAAGAAATGCGGTAAGGCGTGAGAGAAAGCGACAGCACCGAAGAGAATAGAAAAGATACAAAACGGATCGTAAAGTGCATTTTGCATCAGATTTTCAACATTTGGTATCAAAATGCACTTTTCTTTTTGATTTTTGTTAAGATGCAATTGTGGCGGAGCGGTGCAGAGGCAAAGAGTTACAGACTTTAAAGCTTGATACATTGATGTGTGAAAGCGTAGAAGAAGCAGAGACTCCGTAAGAAAAACGAAGAATGGGGATTGCTATGAAAAAAGAAAAGAAAGACAAAAAGAAGAAATACTCTAAGCTTGGCAGTCTGGTGTGGGCGATGAAGAAACTGGCACGGCTGGACGCAAGATTTGTGTTTTTTATCTTTGCAGTTGTTCCGGTGAGTGTGGTGATGCCTTTGGTGACTTCGCTGTTTTCAAAAACAGTAATTGATGAGATCGGGGCAGGGAAATCGTTCAAAGAATTAGCATTTACGGTAACGATGTTTATAGGGATAATTTTTGCACTTAATGTATTACAGCATTTTATCCGTTCAAGATGTAACGCCAGAAGATATTATCCGACTTCGGTTTATCAGAATGAGATGGACCGCTTTAATGCTTACGAGACAGACTATGAGAATACGGAAAAGCAGGACTTTAGGGAACTTAGCGGTTATGTGTGGTCAGATGCATGTCAGGGAAACTGTGCGCTCGAATATCTTTGGGAAGACGTATCCAATGCTTTGATTAATCTATTGGGGATTGTAACCTTTGCGTCTTTCCTGCTTGTGCTGGATCCGTTTGTTTTTGCAGTCATCGGCGTGACATCAATGCTTACATATATGACGACGAACTGGCAGCCGAAGTATTTTGAAAAGCATAAGAAAGAATGGGAAAAAGAAGAACGCAAGAAAAATTATTTGCAGAGTCTTTCTGATGAGTTCCCAAATGCGAAGGATATCAAACTCTATGGCTTAGAAAACTGGCTCAATAAGATGATGCGTGATTATCAGGCATACATCCTGATGTGGAACAAGCGTTGCAGCCTGAGAGGATTCTTAGCAGCTGTTCTGGCCGGTGTCATGACCTTCATCCAGAATGGGGTTGTGTATGTGGTGCTGATCGGAATGCTGCTCACCGGAGAAATCAGCGTCGGTGACTTTGTATTTTTCTTTGGCCTTGCAAGCAGTATTGCCGGTTATCTGCAGGGGATTGTTACAGACGTTGCCAAACTCAGTGTCCGCGCAGACAAGATTGCATATTACCGGGATTTTCTTGGTTATGAAAGTCACTTCAATTATGGAGAGGGCTGTGCGCTCCCGGAAGGTCCGGTAACGATTGAATTGAAGGACGTCTGGTACAAGTATGACGGTGCAGAGGATTACACCCTGAAGGGCGTGAATCTTACCATCGGGGGTGGTGAGAGTCTTGCACTGGTTGGTATCAACGGTGCCGGTAAGACGACCTTGATTAAACTGATCTGTGGTATGTACACCCCGACAAAGGGTGAGATTTTAGTGGACGGAAAGCCCATAGAAGCATATAACAAAGAAGCATATTACTCGATGATATCTGCAGTGTTCCAGGAGATAAAGGCAGTAGCTTTTACCATGTTTGAGTTTGTAGCAAGTGCAGACTTGGAACGTGAAACTGCAAGAGAAGATGCGATAGCAGCGATGAAGGCGGCAGGTATCTGGGAGAAGATTGCGGCGCTTGAGAACGGAATCGACACACATTTGCAAAAAGGTATCTATGATGATGGTGTGGATTTTTCCGGTGGAGAGATGCAAAAACTTGTATTGGCGCGTGCTATCTACAAAGACGGTTCCATCCTGGTACTGGATGAACCGACGGCGGCACTGGATCCGATTGCAGAGAACAACCTGTATCTGAAGTACCGTGAGTTAACGAAAGGTAAGACTTCAATTTATATTTCTCACCGTTTCGCTTCCACGCGTTTCTGTGACCGCATCGTACTGCTTGGGGACGGCGTGATTCAGGAGAGCGGAAGTCACGAAGAACTGATGGAGTTAAACGGACAGTATGCGTACATGTTCGGCGTACAGAGTAAGTATTATAAGGAGGGTGAAATCGATGCGTAAATACAGTATAACAAGAAAAGCCCTGCGCGTTTACGCGGCGTATAATCCGAAATATTTTCCGTTATTGTTTTTGCAGGTGGTATTCAACAATTTGTCACCTTACTTTAACCTCTGGATGTCGGCTGAGATCATCACTTCCCTATATGAGGTACGCAGGAAAGAAGAAATCTACAGTCTGGTGTTAGTCACCTTGCTTGGTAATCTTTTGATCCGTGTGATTGGCGCAGCTCTCACCAGAAGTGTGAATACGCAATTTGAGATATTGAATAACAACGAGGCAGCAGCATTTAACCAAAAAACACTTTCACTGGATTATGATAAGCTGGAAAATCCGGATATCCGTCAACACAGACGCAATATTAAGGAAAATGCATATATTAACAATTATGGCGTAGGACATATGCGCCAACATATCACACTTTTCTTACAACACGCGGTAAATGTTGTATTTGCACTTGTTCTTTTTGTAGAGATGGTCAGCTTAATCAGCACAGTGGCGTTCAGCTGGACCGGCGTGGTGATGCTGTTACTGTTGGTGGTCTCAGTGGCACTCAATATCTGGTTCCAGTCCCGCCATTCTAAGAAAGTAGCCATAGAATGGAATGAGGTCGGAAAGTTGATGCTCGACGAGAACCGTCTTGGACGCGGATATGATAGAAACGGTATGGATAATCGTATCTATCGGCAGCAGTTTATCATGGATAAGCTGAACAAAGGGTTTGAAAAGCGTCACCTTGAAGTGTTTTTGAAAGTAAATAATCAAGATGTAAAATACTCTGTCCCTGTAATCCTGTTTCAGCGTGTATCAGAACTGATTTCTTACCTGATTATCTGTTTTTACTGTGTGCTTGGAGCATTTCCGGTTGGTGGTGTAATCAAGTATGTCGGATATCTTGCAAGTGTTACGGGAAGTGTTGGATGCCTGTTCTATTGCTTCAAGGAGTTTGAAGCAAATGAAAAATTCTTACAGGTATACCTGGATTACTTTGACATCAAAAATGATATGTATCAGGGTAGTCTCTCAGTAGAAAAACGCAGCGACAAGAAGTTTGATGTGGAATTCAAAGGTGTGAATTTTAAGTATCCCGGTTCACAGCAATATGCATTGAAGAATATCAACCTGAGCCTGAAAGTGGGTGAGCGCCTTGCAGTGGTTGGTATGAACGGCAGTGGAAAGACGACCTTTATCAAGTTACTCTGTCGTCTGTATGATCCGACTGAGGGTGAGATTACGATGAATGATTTTAACATCCGTAAGTACGATTACCGCCAGTATCTTGATATCTTCTCGGTTGTATTTCAGGATTATCATCTGCTTGCGATGCCGCTTGGTAACAACGTAGCATCCGCTGCAAGCTGGGATGCAGAGAAAGCAGAACGCCTGCTGGAAGAAGTAGGATTCGGTGAACGTTATGCTGAGATGACAAAGAAGTTGGAGACTCCGCTGTATAAGAATTTCGATGAGGACGGCGTGAATATCTCGGGTGGTGAGGCGCAAAAAATTGCCCTTGCAAGAGCGCTCTATAAAGATGCTCCGTTCATCATCTTAGATGAGCCGACGGCGGCGCTTGACCCGATTGCAGAGGCAGAAATCTATGCAAGATTCGATGAAATCGTCGGTGACAAGACTGCGATCTATATCAGTCACCGCTTGTCCTCCTGCCGTTTCTGTGATAAGATTGCGGTATTCCATGAGGGTGAGATTGTACAGGTCGGCACTCATGAGGAACTGTTGCAGGATGAGAATGGTAAGTACTATGAACTGTGGAATGCACAGGCACAGTACTATACTGCATGATATAGTTATAGAAAGTACAACTTTGGAAAGATAAAAAGGAACCGGAAGGTTCCTTTTTTAATGGAATCCTAATGTGATAAAACTGTGAATTCTATTGACGCTGAAAATTGGAACGCTATAATTGTTTGAAAACAAACAGTTTGAAATTGAACTTTAATTTGGTAAGGATGAGTATGTTCGGAACGATAATTTGTAATAAAAATGAATTGACCAAAGAAGAATTGCAACGGTATCAGAGTTTCTATTGTGGGTTGTGCCATGCGATAAAGGCGCGTTACGGGCAGATGGAGCGAATGACACTCAACTTTGATATGACATTTCTTGCAATGTTGCTGGCGGGATTGTATGAGGAAGAAAAGGTGGAGGAGGCAAAGCTATGGTGTCCGATTCATCCGGTTAGTAAACGTCCGGTGCTTCATAACAGGTATCTGGATTATGCCGCAGATATGACGATTCTTTTGGCATATTACAAAGCAAAGGATGATTGGGAAGATGAACGAAAAAAGAGCGGGCGACGGGTGAAACAACTTCTGGCAGAGGATTACAGGCGGATTGAACAGGAATACCCGAGGCAGGTAAACTGTGTGAAAGAAAGCTTAGAATGTCTGAGTGCGATTGAACAGTTGGCAGAGGGTGACCCGGACGAGGCGGTGAAGTGTTCCGGCAGGATGCTGTCCGAGATATTTGTGTATCAAGAAGACTTCTGGGCAGAGCCGCTTCGCAGATTCGGTTACGAACTGGGACGGTTTGTATATCTGACCGATGCTGCGCTGGATTATGAAAAAGACAAGAAAAAGGGTAATTATAATCCACTATATATTATGGGAAAAAAGCCGGAGGAAGTGGAAGATTTACTGACCCAGGCAATCGGGAGCGCAGCAGTAGTATTTGAAAAACTTCCGATTGTTCAGGACGCAGGGATTATGCGAAATATCATATACAGCGGGGTCTGGCAGCAATATCATGCAAAGATAAGAAAAGGAGAGAACAATGGTAAGTGATCCTTACAGTGTACTGGGTATCACAAGAGATGCCGATAAAGAAGAAATTAAAAAAGCGTACCGGCGAAAAGCAAAAGAATGTCATCCGGATTTGCATCCAAATGATCCGAAAGCTGCAGAGAAGATGAATGAGATTAACGAAGCCTATGATATGCTCAGTAATCCGGAAAAGTACAGAAAGAGAGAACAGGAAGCTTCCGGATACCGGACTTATACGAGTGGGAATGCGTACCGGCAAAGTACTTATGGCCAGAACCCATACGGACAGAGAAGTTATCAGGGGACACAGGGAAATAATCGCGGTTATGGAAGTTACGGGGAGTATCGCGAATTTGATTTTGAGGATTTGTTTGGTTTCGGGCAGAGGCATCAGGAAATACCGAAACCACAACGGCAGACGGGCGACTCAGACGAGATAACAAGGGTTGTAGATATGATTTGCTCCGAGCGATATGAACAGGCGAATCAAGTGTTGAACTGGATTCCAAGTACAGGTCGCAATGCAAGGTGGCATTATTTAAGTGCGTTGGCAAATCATGGACTGGGAAATGAAATTCGTGCATTGGAAGAAATCGAAAAAGCAATCAGGATAGAGCCGGAGAATCAGACATATCAGCAGACCTATCACGGTATGCGTCAAAGCGGAGCTGCATATCGGGATTCCAGGCACAGTTATCAGGAGTATGCATCCAGTATGGGAAAATATTGTACAAGTCTTTGTGCGTTGCAGTTCTGTTGTACGTTTTGCAGATTTTGTTAATAGCAGAGAAAGGATATAAAACAATGGGTAAGGTTATAGGAATTGATTTAGGTACAACCAACAGTTGTGTTGCAATTGTCGAGAACGGGGAACCGGTGATTATTCCGAGTTCGTCCGGGGCAAGAACAACACCGAGTATCATCAGTTTTACGAAAACAGGAGAGCGTCTAGTTGGAGAAGTCGCGAAGCGACAGTTAGCGGCGAATCCGGAGCGCACCATCAGTTCGGTAAAACGTCATATGGGTACGGATTGGGTAACGTCGGTTGACGGAAAGGAATATAAGCCGCAGACTATCAGTGCGATGGTTCTGATGCAAATAAAAAAAGATGCGGAAGAATTCTGCGGAGAGAGCATAACGGATGCGGTAATTACTGTTCCGGCATATTTTAATGATGTACAACGTCAGGCAACGAAAGATGCCGGAAAGATTGCCGGATTGAATGTATTGCGCATCGTGAATGAACCGACCAGTGCAGCGTTGTCTTACGGACTGAATCATGGAGAATCGCAGAAAGTTATGGTGTTTGACCTTGGCGGCGGAACGTTTGATGTCTCTGTCATTGAGATTGCGGACGGCGTCATAGAAGTATTAGCGACCAACGGAGATAATCATCTGGGTGGTGATGATTTTGACGCCAGAATTACGGATTGGCTTGTGGATGAATTTGAACGACAGTACAAGGTGAGCCTGCGAAGAGATGTTGCGGCGATGTACCGCGTAAGAGAGGCGGCAGAGACAGCCAAAAAAGAACTTTCTACTGCGGAACAGACAAATATCAGTCTGCCCTACCTGATACAGGTAAAGGGAGAACCGGCACATATGGATATCGTGCTGAGCAGAGCAAAGCTGAGGGAATTGGTTTATGACCTGGTAGAACGGACTGTTGGACCGGTTCAGAATGCGTTGCAGGATGCAGGGATTGCACCGTCCGAGTTGGGCAGAGTACTTCTGGTCGGCGGATCTACACGAATGCCGTTAGTGCAGGAAAAAGTACGTCAATTGACTGGAAAGGAACCGTCAAAAAATATTAACCCGGACGAATGTGTTGCGATGGGAGCGGCAATTCTCGGGAGTACCTTACAAGGAAATAATATGCTCACGGTTGCAGGTGGACAGAATCTGTTACTGCTGGATGTAACTCCGATGAGTCTTTCCATTGAAACCGTCGGCGGGGTGGCAACACGGTTGATTGAGCGTAACACAACGCTTCCGGCACGCTATTCCAAGGTGTTTACGACAGCAGCACCGTATCAGAGCAATGTAGAGATACATGTGCTTCAGGGAGAACGCCCGATGGCGCGCGATAATAAAAAAATAGGCGATTTTAAGTTAAAGGGAATCCGAAAGGCACCCGCAGGGGTTCCGCAGATTGAAGTGACATTTGATATCGATGCAAACGGCATCCTGATGGTATCGGCTAAAGACCTTGATACAGGGAAAGAACAGTCGATTACAATAACGGCGGATGACAGAATGTCGGAGGCAGAGATAGAGCAGGCAATGCGGGATGCAAGAGAGTATGCAGGAATGGATTCTTTGCGCAGAGATGCATTACAATTACTTCAGGATGCAAATAGTTTAGAGGCAAAAGTACAGCATGCACTAAAAAATGCGGGAAAGCAGATAGATAAGGCAGAGAAAAAACGAGTAAAAAGCGATTTGGCAGAATTGCAGAAGCTTACAATGAAACTACGGGTAGACACGGTAACACAGGAACAGATGGAACACATACGCCAAGCCCAAAATGCATTAGAGATATCGGCTACTCATCTGCTGAGTCAATGGTAAACAGGAGGAAGATATGAATCGGATCATGCAAAAAGTGAACCAATTTTTTCGGAACCGATACGGAATGGATGAACTCGGAAAAGTTTTGACCGTGGTAAGTATTGTATGCTATTTGCTTGCTGCGATATTAAAAAATAAAGGATTTGAGAGTATCGGTATCTGTTTGTTGGTATATGAGTTATTCCGCATGTTGTCGAAAAGACATTGGGAGCGTGCAGAAGAAAACAAGGTGTTTATGCGATACATCAAGTTTTGGAAATTGAAATATAAGGAAAGAAAAACATCCCGTATTTATCTGTGTAAACGCTGCAAGCGGTTTATCCGGGTGCCGAGAGGAAAAGGAAAAATAGAAGTGACCTGTACTGCCTGCGGTGATAAAACAATACGAAGAAGTTAGTGCGAAAGAAGCTTGTTGATATTTGACGAATTTGATATAATGGGAGGAAATAAACGAACGGGGAAAATATATGGAAAATGCTATGGAGAGCATCTTAAGAGGCAGAGAATTTAAACGGATTTTAGAAAACTCCATGCAGGAAATCAGAAAGCAGACCGGATTCAAGCGGGTTGAGTTGGAGATTTTACACAGTTTACATATCGATCAGGAGAATAATACCATGAAGGATATCTGCGCAGCAGTGCAGATGAATAAGGGGCATATCTCAATGACAATGGACGGATTGTGCAAAAAAGGATATCTGACGCAGGTGCAGGATGCAGAAGACAGAAGGTATGTCCGTTATTTTTTGACAGAGAATGCGAATGAGGTTGTGGAAGCAATTACGAAGGAATGGAACCGCATGATGCAATGTCTGATAAAGGGTATTTCACAGGAAGACCTGCAAAACATGAAGCGAATTTCTCAGATGGTGCAGAAAAATATTGAAGAGATGCTGACGGAGGAAACTCATGTTTCGAATCGGAATCTGTGAAGATGATGCCGCACAGCGCGAGTATCTGAAAAACTGCATAGAAAAATGGGCTGAAAAAAGACAGCAACGGGTGCGGCTGTGTGAGTTTGCCGATGCGGAACAGTTCCTGTTTGACTATGAGGACAGAACGGATTATGACCTGTTGATACTGGATATCCAGATGGGTGAGATGAACGGCATGGAGCTGGCAAAGCGAATCCGAAGGGAAGACAGGGACGTCAAGATTGTATTTCTGACCGGTATTCGGGACGCTGCCATCGAAGGCTATGAGGTAGGTGCGGTACGGTATTTGCTGAAGCCCTTGAAGCAGGATGTGCTCGAAAGCCTATTGGATATGATTAATACAGAGCGTAAAAGAAAGCAGGAGAACTGCTTTCTTTTCGTGCAGAATGGCACAACCGTGCGGATGCCGCATTCCCGTATTCTTTACGCGGAAGCAAACGGGCACTATCTGGTACTGATGACAGAAGACGAGCGCTTTGAGTGGAAGGCAAACTTCTCATCTGTGGCAGAGGAGTTGGAAGCACGGGGATTCTTCTTGCTGAAACGTGGGTTACTTGTGAATCTGGAGCATGTGGAACGGATAACGAAGACGGATTGTGTGCTGGATAACAAAGAGTTGCTTCCGGTTGCACGAAACCGTTACCGCGAGTTGAATGAAGCGTTTATTGCGTACTATCGAAGAAAAAATGAGTGATGCGCGTTTGGCAGATGCCGAAGCATCAGGGGGACAGGTAAAGATGACAAATATATTACCATATCTGGTTATTTTTCTCAGCTGTATCCTATTTGCGGTAGTGATTACTGCTTTCCTTGTGAAACGCAGCGAAGAGAAACGTGTGGGTGAATTTCAGGATAATATTTTGAAAAAGCAGCGTGAAGAGGTTCAGAATATCTATCAGACCATGCGCGGCTGGCGACATGATTATCACAATCATATGCAGACCATTAAGGCGTATCTGGACCGCGGACAGGTGGATGAGACACTGGATTATCTCGACCATCTGGAGGAAGACCTTGACAGCATAGATATTGCAATCCGCACCGGCAATGTCAGTGTGGATGCCATCCTGAGCAGTAAGGTATCCATTGCAAGCCGCAAGAACATCAAAGTGAATTACAAAGCAACGGTACCACAACAGTTGAAGGTAAGCGATGTACATCTGAGTGCGATTCTCGGGAATCTGATGGACAATGCCATCGAAGCCTGCGAAAAGGTGGAAGAGGAAAAACGTTTTATCCGCGTGTACATCGGGGTATTCAAAGGACAGTTGTATCTGTCGGTGACGAATGCTACAAACGCGACCAAGCGGCGAAAGCTTCACGAGTTGATTTCACAGAAGCAGGGGGAACATGGACTTGGTCTGAAGCGAATTGACCGGATTACGCAACAGTATGATGGATTTGTGAACCGGAAAAATGAACCGGGGGTGTTTGCAACTGAGGTATTGTTGCCGCTGTAATGAAACCTTTTCAATGTGTATACAAAGTTGGTATTATGTTGGGAAATGGTTGTGCAAAGGGAAAATAATGTCGAAAGAACAAGAAAAAAATGTAAATAATTTGCTTGAAACTTTTGTATAATTTTGTTAAACTGTAGATGCAGATGAAAAATCGTGTCTATGGTTAGCAGAGGGGGGATGCAGGTGGCGAATATATTTGATACTGCAAAGTATATTCTTGAAAAGTATGGTCCGATGTCGTCCATGAAGCTTCAGAAATTATGCTATTATTCGCAGGCATGGTCATTGGTGTGGGATGATACACCATTGTTTGAAGAAGAGTTTGAGGCGTGGGCGAATGGTCCTGTTTGTCCGGAGTTGTTTTATAAAACGCAGGGGAAGTTTTCTGTTTGTGCAGAGGATGAGACCGGTGGAGAGAACGATTTATCGGAACAGCAGAGAGATACGATAGACCGTGTGCTGGAGCATTACGGAAAGCATGATGCGCAGTGGCTGAGTCAGCTGACTCATATGGAAGACCCGTGGAAGCTTGCAAGAAAAGGCGTTCCGTCCGGCGTGGGTTGCAATCATATTATTACAAAAGAAAGCATGGCGTTATATTATGGCGGGCTATAAGAACAGACAAATCCGTCAGAAGGAAGTGCCATTAGGAAAAAGTATTGCTCAGGGTGGAAATCCTGAGCATTATTATAATGAAAATCCGGCGTGGAGCTTTTTAAATGCGGATGCAAATATGTGGAGTTTTACAGAAGAACATGTGGGGAGTCTTTTCTGGACGGAGATTTTTCCCTATATGAAGGCATTGGAAAGTCAGACATGGAGTGAAGTATTGGTACGGGATAAAAAGAAGAATCATTCCATACAAGTTGACGATTTGAACAAAGTTGCGCGGGAACGGTTAACAGAGAAGTATATTGAAGCAGAATCCATTGTTTCCTTGCGCCTTACGAATGTACATCGATTATACGGATATATGACAGGAAGCGTATTTCATGTTCTGTGGTTTGATGATAAACATGGAGATAACAGCGCCTGTGTGTGCAGGTCGTATTTGAAACATACATAATGAATCTTGGACGATGCAATTTGGTGCACGAAATTGAACATTTCGTGCACTTTATTAATTTGTGTTGAAATCTGTGATAAGGTAAACTACATAATAGGCTTGAAAGCGAAGTGGGGCATGATATGAAAAAAGAGAAAAAAGAAAAACAAAATTCCACACTAAAAAACATCCGCATTGTCCTCACGGCAATCGGAAGACAGTATCCCATCAGCAGACTGGAGATTCCGTTTTATATGCTGATTGAGATTGCAAAACCGTGTCTTTTGACGTTAATCCCGTCCCTTGCCATTGCGGCGATAACGAACGCAGATGTAAAAGGTTTTCTGCTGACAATTACGCTGGCATTGGCAGGCTACTGGCTGTTGAACGCATTTCAGGTGGCACAGGACCGCGACTTGTTTAATAAATA
>JAZNXH010000105.1:0-13686 GCA_045593785.1 Lachnospiraceae bacterium | reverse complement strand
AAGGAGTTGGGGGGGCAACTTGTCTTCCTAAGACCGCTTGGCCTCCGACTTTACCGGTACCGATTGCCCAGATCGGCTCGTAAGCGATAACCATAGTCTTAGCCTGCTCAGCGGTAACGTTGAGTAAGCCAACCTTGATCTGCTGACGAATCCAATCGATGGTGATGCCCTGCTCTCTCTGCTTCAGAGATTCGCCACAGCACATAATCGGAGTCAAACCATGCTCAAATGCCTTAAGAACCTTCTTGTTAACGGTCTCGTCGGTCTCTGCGAAGTATTCTCTTCTCTCAGAGTGTCCGATGATAACGTACTTAACGCCTACATCAGTAAGCATGTTCGGAGCGATTTCGCCGGTGTAAGCACCGCTCTCTTCGTAGTACATGTTCTCAGCACCGATTGCAATGTTGGTTCCCTTAACAGCTTCAACAGCCGGGATAAGGCTGATTGCCGGAACACAGAAAACAACATCAACGGTCTCGCTCTTTACGAGCGGCTTTAATTCTTCAATTAACTTAACTGCTTCACTGGGAGTCTTGTTCATCTTCCAGTTACCTGCTACGATTAATTTACGCATTTGGATAATCCTTCTTTCTTATTTGTCGTTTGCTGCTGCAACGCCCGGAAGCTCCTTACCCTCAAGGAACTCAAGGGAAGCACCGCCACCGGTAGAGATGTGACTCATCTTGTCGCCGAAACCAAGCTGGTTAACAGCTGCTGCGGAGTCACCACCACCGATAATGGTAGTTGCATCGATGTTAGCAAGTGCTTCTGCTACTGCGATGGTACCCTTAGCAAAGTTGGACATCTCGAATACGCCCATCGGTCCGTTCCAAACAACGGTCTTTGCATCCTTAATAGCGTTTGCATAAAGCTCGCGGGTCTTCTCACCGATATCAAGACCTTCCTCGTCAGCTGCGATTTCGCCGCGGCCTACGGTACGGAACGGTACATCGTTGGAGAATTCCTTAGCAACAACGGTATCAATCGGGATTAACAGCTTAACGCCGTTCTTCTCAGCCTTAGCCATCATTTCCTTAGCGTAGTCAAGATAATCTTCCTCAAGGAGGGACTTACCAACTTCTTCGCCCATAGCCTTCATAAAGGTGTAAGCCATACCACCACCGATGATGAGGGTATCTACCTTGTCAAGAAGGTTGTTGATAACGGAAATCTTGGAGGAAACCTTAGAACCACCAAGAATAGCAACGAACGGACGAACCGGATTGTTCACTGCATTGCCGAGGAAGTCGATTTCCTTCTGCATTAAGTAACCAACAGCTGCGGTATCAACGTACTCGGTAACACCAACGTTGGAGCAGTGTGCTCTGTGTGCGGTACCGAATGCATCGTTTACGAAAACGTCACAAAGAGAAGCAAGTTCCTTGGAGAAAGCTTCTCCGTTCTTGGTCTCTTCTGCTCTGTAACGGGTGTTCTCTAACAGAACTACTTCGCCGTCCTTCATAGCTGCTACAGCTGCCTTAGCGTTGTCACCAACTACAGTTGCATCTGCTGCAAACTTAACTTCCTGTCCGAGGAGCTCGGTAAGAGCTGCTGCTACCGGTGCAAGAGATAACTCCGGCTTCGGCTCTCCCTTCGGCTTGCCAAGGTGGGAGCAAAGGATAACCTTACCGCCATCAGCGATTAACTTCTTAATGGTCGGAAGTGCTGCTACGAGACGGGTGTTATCGGTAATCTTACCATCCTGCAACGGAACGTTGAAATCACAACGAACCAGAACGCGTAAACCCTTAACATTAATGTCATCTACGGATTTCTTGTTTAACATATCTTCCTTCTTTCTGCACTGTCATTAACTTTATTCTGATATGTATCTTACAGTGCTTTAACACATATCTTTCAGGTGAATTCTCACCTTGTCTTTACATGGAATGAAAAACGGGTCCGGTCCTAAAGACCGGACCCGTATCGGATCTTACTGAATTAGTTCAGCTCTGCGAAGTACTTAATGGTTCTTACCATCTGGCTGGTGTAGGAGTTCTCGTTGTCATACCAAGAAACAACCTGTACCTGATACAGATCATCGCCGATAGCGGTAACCATAGTCTGGGTAGCATCGAAGAGGGAACCGAACTTCATACCAACGATATCGGAGGATACGATCTGCTCTTCAGTATAACCGAAGGACTCAGATGCAGCAGCCTTCATAGCAGCGTTGATACCTTCCTTGGTAACGTCCTTACCCTTAACAACTGCAACAAGGATGGTGGTGGAACCGGTAGCAACCGGAACACGCTGTGCGGAACCGATGAGCTTGCCGTTCAACTCAGGGATAACAAGACCGATAGCCTTTGCAGCACCGGTGCTGTTCGGAACGATGTTAGCAGCGCCTGCACGTGCACGACGAAGGTCACCCTTTCTGTGCGGACCATCAAGGATCATCTGGTCACCGGTGTAAGCGTGGATAGTGGACATGATACCGCTCTGTACAGCTGCGTACTTGTTAAGAGTGTCAGCCATCGGAGCAAGACAGTTGGTAGTACAGGATGCTGCGGAAATGATGGTATCAGCAGCGGTAAGAGTCTTCTCATTTACAGAGTAAACGATAGTCGGCAGATCGTTGCCAGCCGGTGCGGAGATAACAACCTTCTTTGCACCTGCATCGATGTGTGCCTGAGCTTTTTCCTTAGAAGTATAGAAACCGGTACACTCAAGAACTACGTCTACATCAAGAGCCTTCCAAGGAAGCTCTGCAGCCTTAGCCTGAGCATAAATCTGAATCTTCTTTCCATCAACAACGATGAAATCTTCGCCTGCTTCTACGGTGTGAGCATTCTCACCGAACTTGCCGCAGTATCCACCCTGAGCGGTGTCATACTTCAGTAAGTGTGCAAGCATTGCCGGAGCGGTCAGATCGTTGATTGCAACGATTTCGTAACCGTCAGCGCCGAACATCTGACGAAATGCAAGACGTCCGATTCTTCCAAAACCATTAATCGCTACTTTTACAGCCATTGTTTTATTCCTCCTGGAAATATATTTGTGGGTTTGACAAATATTTATCAAACCATTTCTCACAATCCTTTACCATTTTAACCGTTCAATACCATAAATTCAAGTACTAAATCGATTTCTGTGTTTTTTTATCATTTTCTACATAAATTACCCGTGAAATCTTCTGCTTGTGGTAAAAATGCCGAAAATCACAAAAATGGGGGACGAATTACGCTTCTACCTCATCTTCATCGGTCTCTTCATCGCTGAGAATCTTTACCTTGGAACGGTACAGTTCTTCGATTGCGATGGAAAGTGCCTTATTGTTGTCAACCTCAACATACGGTTCTGCACCGTCAATCAGCTGTCTTGCGCGCTTTGCAGTTGCAAGCACGATAGAATATCTGCTGTTTACGACCGGATGCTCCTCACCGGTTTCGTCGTGGTTTACTACTTCCATTAAATCTGTGTAAGACGGATGTAACATGTTGTTGTCCTCCTATTCGATATTCTGAATCTGTTCTCTGACTTTTTCAATCTCAGTCTTCAGATCAATTGCAATGTTCGATGCCTGCAAATCATTTGCTTTGGAAAGAATCGTATTCGCTTCACGGTTCATCTCCTGTGCAATGAAATCAAGCTTACGACCGATGTTCTCACCACTTGCAAGGGTATCCTTCATGTGATTGATGTGTGCACGCAGACGCACGGTCTCTTCGTCCACGCAAATTCTGTCTGCAAAAATCACAAGCTCGGTTGCCAGTACACTCTCATCAATCTTGGTATCGCCAAGTAACTCCTGTACTTTGTCCGTAAGTTTTTTACGGTACTCTGCCACCACATCCGGCATACGTTTCTCTACTTCGCTCACCAGCTCAAGCATACCATCCAGCTTTGCAATCAAATCCTGCTCCAAATGAGCACCTTCCGTAATACGGGTCTCCACAAACTGCTTTGCCGCAATATCCACAGCTTCAGTCAGCATGTCAACCAATTCGGTCTCATCAATCGTCTGCTCTTCCAGAACAAGTACTTCCGGGAATCTTGCCAGGGTCGATGTACGGATATCGTCCTCAATTCCGAACTCTGCACCAATCTGACGAAGATTCTTCAGATATTCTCTTGCCAGTTCTTCGTTGTAACGTACACACGCCTTGCCTTCCGTCGTATCCGTATAGGTAATGAAAACATCCACCTTACCTCTGCTGATATACTTCTTCAGCTGATTCCGGATTGCCGCATCAAAAATGCTGAGCTTCTTGGGCATCTTCAGGGACAGTTCACAATATCTGTGATTCACTGCCTTCATCTCTACGGTGATCTTGCGAATCTCGGTTCCCACCTCGCTTCGCCCGAATCCTGTCATACTCTTAATCATATTCTTTTTTTCCTTATGTGTTGTCTGCTTCTGCCGTGTAAGTCGCATGTTGCGCACACCTCCGGCAAACGAAGCATCTGAATAATTATAGATGAAATACGGTTGTTCGTCAAGTATGGAATCTTCTATCAGAAAGATTCTGCTGCTTGCGTAATGCAATCTGAATTAAGCTAGCTGAAATATACCAGTTCAGATTCCGCAGGTTCTGCTGCTTCCAACTGCTTCGCTGTCAGAATCGGTCCTTCTGCCTGATATTCCTTACGGTACTCATAGTCAACCTCAGCAGTCAGCATAACCCATTTCTTTTCCTTCGGTTCTACCTGTGTCAAGGCTTCCTGCATCGTATTCACATTGCATACAAAACCGATAAACGCAATATCATCTGCGCAACAGGTCATCGCAAGGCGTCCCGGTATAAACGTGCCGCGCTTACAGTTCTTATCGCGATATACCATGGCACGGAACTGTACCCGGCGTCCGCGGTAACGCTCCGGATGATCCAGCGCATCCATATACCACAAACCATAATCATCATCTTCGATGACAATCGGGTCAGCTGACAGATCAAACAACGGTGCTTCTTCCTCTTCGGTAAGTTCCTCTCCCGGTGCCGGTTCATACATCAGTTGCGCCTGACGGTTCAACGGCTTAATCATACGGCGGATTGCAGTCTTATCCGTTTCCTTCGTACAGCGATTGAAAATAATCACGTCGGAGTACTTCATCTGCTCGCCCATAACAGAACGCATATTATTCCAATAATTATTGAAGGTCGTTGCATCTGCCAATGTCAGAATCTGTGCAAACAACCATCCCTTAGGGAGCTTCATCTGAAGGAGCTGACTCATATTCCAGG
The DNA here is from genome assembly GCA_045593785.1 of Lachnospiraceae bacterium. Classification (GTDB taxonomy): domain Bacteria; phylum Bacillota; class Clostridia; order Lachnospirales; family Lachnospiraceae; genus SZUA-448. Next base: position 8,500 of record JAZNXH010000105.1, on the reverse strand, counting down.
TGCCGTTGAATTCAATCATCACGCGATCCGGTTTATAACGGTCTTTACAACGTTCCAGCAGTGCAATATTCAACTCGCCCTGCTCTTCTACCGTAACAATCTCCACATTCAACTGCTTCATTGCAGCGGCATCATATTCTTCGATTCCCTCCTCACAGAGAAGCAGAAGCGTCTTTCCGCCGTCGTTGAACTCGGTATCCCGCAGAGTTTCATTAATCAATGTAGTTTTTCCGCTCTCCAGAAAACCATTAATCACAAAAATAGGTACTTCTCTCATCGTTTCACTTGCTCCTTTTACTGAAACAATTCCTCAAGTGCTGCCTGCTGCAGTTTGCTCCCTATTACGCAGAAGCGTCCGGTGTAGTCCGCAGCACCTTCACGGATTTCAAATTCGCCCGGAACATAATCAAACTGCACCCATGCATTATTATCGCTCATTACGATACCCTTGGCGCGCAAAACGACACCATACTTGCCATTGTCATCCAGTTTCTCCAGAATCTCTCGAAGCATTGCTTCGGTATAATGCTTCGGAGTCTCCTTGCCCCAGGTCTCAAACACCTCATCCGCATGATGATGGTGATGATGATGCTCGTGTTCATGGTCGTGATGTCCGTGACAGCAGCATTCCGCGTCATGCTCATGATCATGGTGTCCATGCTCATGGTGATGATGCTCATGAACATGTCCGCATACCGGACAGGTTTCCTCTTCTATCATCTGATCAAGCAGTGAATTCTTGCGTTCAATTGCTTCCATAATGACTGCACCCGGAAGTTCCGTCCAGGGTGTTGTAAGAATCTTCGCATCCGCGTTAATTCCCTTCAAAAGTTCTACACAGGCAGTCAGCTTGTCCTCCGTGAGGTTCTGGCTTCTCGACAGAATCAGAGTCTGCGCATTCTCTATCTGGTTGTTGAAGAACTCACCAAAATTCTTTGCATACATCTTGCACTTCTGTGCATCTACTACGGTGACGCATCCGCTGATTTCCAGTTCGTTTTCTTCCTGTACTTTCTGCACTGCTTTGATGACATCGGAAAGCTTACCGACACCGGACGGCTCAATGATGATACGCTCCGGTGCATAGGTTGCAATCACTTCTGCCAATGCCTTACCAAAATCGCCCACCAAAGAACAACAAATACAACCGGAATTCATTTCGGTAATCTCTACACCTGCATTTTTCAGAAAACCGCCGTCAACACCGATTTCACCAAACTCGTTCTCAATCAGAACCAGCTTTTGTCCTTGGAATACTTCCTGAATCAGTTTCTTAATCAAAGTTGTCTTTCCTGCTCCCAAAAAGCCGGAAATAATATCTACCTTTGTCATATCTATCCTCTCTCTTTCTCTCTCTGACAGAATATCTGTATCATTCTTGCCAACAAACACGTTCTTCTTTAAAAGAACCGTAATCAAATAAATTATACTTCCATTTCTAAAATAGTGCAAGCAAAAAACCCAGACATCATTATTAAACCAACTTGACAAAGCTTTGTTTTCTAGATTTGCTTCAACAAAAAATGTCGAACCATGTTTCTTCAACATAATCCGACATTTTCTCCTTTTCTTAACTTCAGAGTTCCATCGTTGGATCAAACTCCAACAGCAATGTGTCATACCCCATCATCTGTAACTGATTCTCTACACCAATTGCTTCCGAACGCTTCCCAAACGGTCCCACCTGTACTGCGTACAAATCACCACTCATGCGCATCTCAACCGGGAATCCCATTATCTCCAGCTCGTAGGCAATATTCACTGCGTTCCGGTATTCACGATATAGCCCCACCTGAATCCGATATTCCATGCCCGGTTTTCCCGGCGGTTTCGGTAACATCGGCATAACCGGCGGTAAGCTTCCCGTCATCGGTTCCACATCGTCATTAATATTAGCACCGGACACTGCCGAATCAATCGGCATCGGCGTATTTGCTGCCGGTAATTCATTTCCGGTCAGAGTTTTGTAAATCCCATTCGCTATCGCACGCGCTGTCTCGTCAAAACTGTTATCCAGAAGCTGATTATCTGCGTCCGTATTAATAAATCCAACCTCCACCAATACAGCCGGCATCTGTGTCCTCCGAAGCACTGCTAAGTCTTTTCGTACATTCAATCCGAGGTTGTTGTATCCCACTTTAGCCAGTTCTTCGTTAATTGCATTTGCTACATCCCGTTTCAAGCCGCTTTCTTCGTACAACAGTGTTTCGACACCGGAATACGTATTGGGATTCGGGCTGGAGTTACGATGAATCGATACAAACAGATCCGCTCCCTGCTCATTGGCAATCCGTGCTTTCTCATTCGGCGAGTCATATACGTCTGTAATTCTTGTATATCCCACCTCTACACCGTTTTGTTCTAACAACTCTCCTACTGCAAGAGCAATTTCCAGATTGTCGTTCTTCTCCAGACGTCCGTTATAATTTGCTCCTCCGTCGTAACCGCCATGTCCGGCATCTATCGTTACTTTCGCCATAACCGGCTCCCAGACTATCTTCCCTATATCTTATGCCGGTACAGTCAAATCAGTTCCTACAAACAAAAAGAGAAGTTGCCGCAACAACTCCTCTTTGATTCATCAGTCATCCACATCAAAATTTTCCAGCACACTTGCCTTACTTACAGGCTTGCTGTCACCGTGTTTCACCATCAGCATCGTAAGCAATGACCCGAAGGAAAAGACTACTGCATACGGAAACAATGTTTTATATGAAAAATGTTCCAGGAAAAATCCTGATAAAATCGGTGTAATCGTCTGTGCAGCCATGGAGAACGTATAATACAATCCGGTGTATTTTCCGACATCGCTTCCCTTACTCATCTCTACTACCATAGGATAAGAGTTTACGTTAATTGCTGCCCATGCTATACCGGTCAGACCAAACATGATATATACGCCCCAGTTCATCTCTGTAAACAGACAGCCGGTAAAATAACAAATTGTAATCAGGGTTACACCATATAGAATTGTTTTTTTCCGTCCTATCTTACTTGAGATAATACCAAGCGGAACAAAGCTGAATACCGCTGTCACTGTTGCAACCAAAAGTGCGTCGGCAAAACTTCCGTCCTTTAATCCCCATACATATTCCGCATAACGGGAAAAGGCAGTTGTCAACGCATTGTATGCCATATACCAGAGCGCTACGGAAAGCAACAGAAAGCCCATGCTTCTGCGAACTTCTTTTTTCATGACTGTTTTCGTTTCATGTACCTCAACGAATTCATCATCGGTCCCCAGTTCCTGATTGATTTTCTCTGCTTCCTCGGCATATCTGTTTTCCTTAATTGTAAGGAACAACACTACAATCGCCGCTGCCATAACGATCCCCAGAGCAAAGAACAGAGGCCGATAGTCCGGCTGTACCACTTCAACGGATGCAGGAACCAAAAACTTAATCATCAACAGTGTAATGATGCCTCCTGCCGTTCCCATCAGGTTAATTATCGCATTTCCTTTACTACGTAACGGCTTTGGCGTCAAATCCGGCATCAATGCAACTGCCGGTGAGCGGTACGATGCCATTGCAATCAGGACAATTGCAAGAATAATCATGAACAACGGCAGATTCCTCATCAAATCTGCAACCGGAAGCAATAACAATGCCACAATCGATACAAACGAGCCACAAAGGATAAACGGCATACGTTTGCCGATCCTGGTCTTCGTCCGGTCAGACAACGAACCAAACAACGGAAGCAAAAATAAAGCCAACACGTTATCAATTGCCATAATTGCGCCGGTCAGTGTCTCACCGAGCGCAAACGTGTTGGTAAGAATCTTCGGAATAATCCCATCGTATATTTGCCAGAATGCACTAATTGCCAAAAAAGCAAATCCGGTAAATACAGTTCTTTTTACATTTAACTTCATCTGCAGCCTCTCTCTTCTGTTACGCAATACATGCCGGAGCGTTTCGGCGTTTCATTTGTATCTTATTTTTTTTCTTCTATTATATGCTTAGGACTTACAAAAGACAAGTACTCTGATTCATAAGAATTCCTTAATTTTTGCAGTGCTTTTTTTTCAATCCGTGAGACATAACTTCTGCTGATTCCATACATTCCTGCGATTTCCCGTTGCGTTACTTCTTTTCCTCCCGCATGCAGCCCATACCGCAGGCAGATGATTTTCTTTTCCCTTTCCGTCAGACTGTTTTTAATCAGATGTCTGAGACGGATTACATTTTCTTCCCGTTCCATCCGTTCGGCTACATCCTCATCTTCTGTTTCAATAATATCCATCAGACTGATTTCATTCCCTTCCCTGTCCGCGCCAATGGAATCATTCAGATAGACTTCTTTGGATTGTTTGCGCTGACTCCGGTACCACATCAGCAATTCATTCTCAATACAACGTGCCGCATAAGTTGCCAGTTTAATTCCTTTGTCCGGGTCAAACGTATCGATTGCTTTGATCAGACCGATTGTCCCGATGGAAATCAAGTCTTCATTTTCTTTTTCCCCGGAAGTATATTTTTTTACGATATGCGCAACAAGGCGTAGATTACGTTCAATGAGCGTATTTCTCGCATCCGTATCCCCTGCCCTGCATAAGTTAATCACTTCATTTTCATCCTGAACGCACAACGGCTGTAGAAATGATTTCAAATGTACACCCTCGCCACAACGTTCACAATCAATCTATGCGGGGTGGACAGATGAAGTGCTTTTCCACAGCCGATTTTCCATTATTCCGTTTTGAAATTATTCATTTGCAGAAGGTTCTGTCTCTGCCGTTTCCGGACGTCGTAACAAATCATACGCTGCAGGGATTTCGGAGAACAGCACTTTTATCCTTTGTTTTGCATGCGGACAATTCTCAATGTGATTTCCTGCTTCGTCCAGCATATCGAGCACTGTCACACTGCGCGCTGCCGCATGCGGATGCAGCAGTTCCACAGATTCGCCAACCGCAAATTTGTTTTTCTGTTCCATCGAACAGTACCCTTTCTCATCCACTGCCTCAACAATACCAAGATACACAGCTTCTCGTTCGTACACGTTTCCGTCGTAAAGCTGTCCTTCCGTCTCGGGTCTTCCAAAATAAAAACCGGTATAGAACTGTCGGTGAGAACATTTTGAGATACATTCTTTGTAATATGCTTTTTTTTGTTCGTAAAGCACCGGGTCTGCAAAATAGTCATCAATTGCCTCCCGGTATACGCTGGCAACCACCGCAACATACAGCGCAGGTTTCATGCGCCCCTCAATCTTAAAACTGTTGATACCGGCAGCTACCAATTCCGGAATATACTCTATCATGCACAAGTCTTTGGAGTTAAAGATATAGGTGCCGCGGTCATTCTCCATAACCGGAAAATACTCACCCGGACGTTTTTCTTCCATGAGATAATACTTCCAACGGCACGGATGGGTACATGCACCGAGATTGGCATCTCTTCCGGTCATATACGCACTCAACAGACATCTTCCGGAATACGAAATGCACATCGCCCCATGTACAAAACTTTCAATCTCCAGCTCCTCCGGGATATTGTTCCTCAATTCGCGGATTTCTTCTAAGGTCAATTCTCTGCCGGACACTACTCTTGAAGCGCCCAAGCGATGCCAGAATCGATACGTCCCGTAGTTTACATTGTTGGCCTGCGTACTGATATGCACCTCAATCTCAGGACAGACTTCCCTTGCAATATCAAATACTCCCGGATCAGAGATAATCAATCCATCCGGCTGAATTTCTTTTAATTCTGTAAAATATTTTCTGACTCCGTTCAAGTCACGGTTGTGTGCCGTTACATTGGCAGTCACATAGACTTTTGCTCCATGCTCATGCGCAAATGCAATACCTTCCCTCATCTGCTCCGCATCAAAATTCCTTGCTTTTGCGCGCAGGCTGAACAATTCTCCGCCGATATATACCGCATCTGCTCCAAACATCACGGCCGTTTTCAGCACTTCCAAACTACCTGCCGGCACTAACAATTCCGGTTTTTTCACTCTGATATTATCCATACTCAATCCGTTCCGGCAGTTCCTTTAACGTGGTAACTGCACATGTTTACTCTGTTTCCTCTCTATCTGCCAGTCTGAGTGACAACGCCATGCCGTCTCCCACCGGAAGAATCACTGTATCAAGCCGTTTATCGTGAGTAATAGCATACAGGAACTCCCTCATCCGCATGTGAATTGTCCGATCCCGTCGTTCGATTGTATATTTGGACTGTGCAAGGCTCCCTTCCTGCAAAACGTTATCCGTCACCAGCATTCCGCCCGGTTGCAGAAGGCGCATAATTTCCGGAAGAAAATGCATGTACTGTGCCTTAGCAGCATCTAGAAAAATAAAATCATAGGTACCTTCAAGACTCTTTAACACCTCAGAAGCATCGCCTTCCAGCAAGGTAATCCGCTCATGTTCCGGGGCTTCCGACAGATTCTTTCTCGTATGCACCAGACGCATCTCTACTTTTTCAATTGTGGTAATGGTTGCATCCTCCGGCATCACGGAAGCCATTAACCGGCAGGAGAACCCGATTGCTGCACCAATTTCCAACAAACGTTTTGGTTTTCGCTCACGAAGCAAAAAGCACAGAAGATTCTGTGCTTCTTTTCGGATAATCGGCACATGATGTTCCAATGCATATGCCTCTATTGCTTCTAAATCACTCCGCAGATTCCCGTAGAGTGAATTGATATAACCTGACACATGAGTATCCGTAATCATATGTTTCCCCTATCCGCATCTACTGCTTTATCCGGCATCCGCCGGCTCTGTTGTCAGCACTGCAAGGATTTCATCATAATCCATTGCTGTATTTACAACAAACTCACCGGGTTGCAACTCTGCCTTGGCAAGCTTCATCTTTACATAAAATGAGTATTTGTCCGGAATCACCTTGTTCAACTGCAATTTACTTGCAACATTCATATCCGGCTCATCTTCATCAATCTGAATCGTTACATTCATACCAATGGTATCCATAGAAACCGAACCAAAGATACGGTATGCAAACGTATATGCCTGCCCGCCTGCTCTTACGATCAAAAGAATCAACAGGGTATATACAATAACGTTTACCATAAGCTGCAGTATCGATCCGGTCATCTTTAATACAATTTTGGATGTGTTTGATTTGCGCATACCCGCACCTCGTTTAGTCGACTTCTGTAATAATCGGCAGAATCATGGGTTTTCTCTTCATCTTCTTCCAGAAATGCTCTCCGAGAGCATCCCGGATATCATTCTTCATCCGGTTCCAATCCGGATTAGCTTTTGCCAGACTGCGTTCTACTGCTTCATATGCAATCTCTCTCGTCTCATCTAAAAGGTCCTCGGATTCCTTTACATACACAAAACCACGTGATACAATCTCCGGTCCTGCAAGCAACTGTCCGGAATAACGGTCAAGCGTAACAACCACAATGATCAATCCGTTCTCCGAGAGCAACTGACGGTCGCGCAACACCACGTTGCCGACATCGCCAACGCCCAGACCATCTACAAGAATCTCCTGAAGCGGTATATTATCAATTACCTTCGCATAGTCTGCTGTCATCGCTAATACATCACCGGAAGACAGGATGAAAATATTTTTCTTATCGACTCCCATACTGTCCGCAAGTTCCGCATGTGCAATCAAATGGCGGAACTCACCGTGTACCGGAATCGCAAACTTCGGCCGAAGGAGTGCGTACATCAACTTAATCTCTTCCTGACATGCATGTCCGGAAACGTGGGTATCCTGGAAAATAACCTTTGCACCTTTGCGGGATAATTCATTAATTATCTTCGATACACTCTTCTCGTTACCCGGAATCGGAGTTGAACTCAGGATAACCGTATCTCCCGGACGGATTGATATCTTACGGTGCAGAGATGCTGCAATACGTGACAATGCCGCCATTGCTTCTCCCTGACTTCCTGTCGTTATCAATACAATCTGCTCATCCGGATAGTTACGCATCTGTTCAATATCAATCAGAATATTATCCGGAATCGTAATATAACCAAGTTCCGAAGCAGTTGTCATGATGTTAACCATACTTCTGCCTTCGATTACTACTTTTCTTCCATACTTTACCGCAGAATTAATAATCTGCTGTACACGGTCTACGTTCGATGCAAAGGTTGCGACAATAATTCTGTGCTTATTATTCTCTGCAAAGATGTTGTCCAATGTTTTTCCAACAGTACGTTCCGACATAGTAAATCCCGGACGAAGTACATTGGTACTGTCACACAGTAATGCCAAAACGCCTTTTCTCCCAATTTCACCAAGACGCTGTACATCAATTGTCTCGCCGAACACCGGCGTATAATCCACTTTAAAATCACCGGTATGAACTACAGTACCCACCGGAGTATAAATTGCCAGTGCTGCTGCATCTGCGATACTATGATTCACGCGGATAAACTCAATCCGGAAGCATCCCAGATTAATGGTCTGACCGTATTTTACAACTTTTTTCTTAACTGCTTTGCTCAGATTGTGTTCTTTGAGTTTATTTTCGATAATACCAAGCGTTAACTTGGTTG
>JAZNXH010000104.1:0-10239 GCA_045593785.1 Lachnospiraceae bacterium | reverse complement strand
CGTCTGAGTGACACTTATTCTGTACGGACAACGACCGATAATACGATGCTTTGTGAAGAGGCGGATATTATCTTCTTGGTTGTAAAACCGTATCAGTTGGCAGAGATGATTGAGAAGATCCGTGACAGTGTCAATGCGGATGCGTTGGTGATTTCTGTTGCAGCGGGTCAACCGATTGCGCGGATTGAAGCAATGTTTGGACGGGATGTGCGCCTGGTGCGGATTATGCCGAATCTTGGTGCACTGGTAGGAGAAAGCATGACAGGCTTCAGTCTGAACCAGTTGGCAACCGAGGAGGATAGACAGGATACGATTGCATTGCTGGACAGCTTCGGACGTTGTGAAGAAGTGCCGGAGAAGCTTATGGATATCGTAACCGGTGTAAGCGGTTCTGCACCTGCGTATATCTGTACGATGCTGGATGCGATGGCAGACGCCGCTGTGTTGAACGGTATGCCGCGTGCACAGGCGTATACCGTATGTGCACAGGCAATGCTCGGTACAGCAAAGTATTTGCTTGAGACAGGCGTGACACCATCCGCATTAAAAGATATGGTATGTACTCCGGGTGGTACTTCCATCGAGGCAGTGGTTGAGATGGAGAGCAAGGGCATTCGCTCAGCGATTGTGTCCGGTGTGAATGCCTGCGTGGAGAAGTCGAAAAATCTGCTGTAGACCTGTGGGTAGGTTAAGCGAAGTTACAGGTGAAGTAAGCGGGGAGTGCGGAAATGGTAAATTGCGAAGAATGCATGAATTTTGCTTATGACGAAGAGTACGAAGAATATCTTTGCGGTATGGACATGGATGAGGACGAGATTTACCGTCTGAATACTGATTCGAAGTATGGGTGCCCGTACTTCAGACGCGGAGATGAATATACCATCGTGCGAAAGCAGATTTGATGTAGTTGGAGGAAAACGCAGTGAAAGAATGGGTACGCTGGCTGGTAATGGATATCTGCTGGATTGTAATTACAGTTATGAATATCATAAAGGGACAGAAGAGTAGAAATGTGATTATCGCAGATATTGCAATCATCGGTCTGTTCACCGTTCTTGTGATTGCACAGCTTATCTGTGATAAGTTCGGAGAAACCGGTAAGAAGGTAATGAAGGTTTTGACGCTGATAACCTGCGTTGTGATTGCAGTGATGTTTGTGATGTTTCTTTTGAAACTGGTTTAGGTGATGGATGCGTGGCAGGTTTTTCTTGCCATGCATTTTTTGTCCTATTGCAACGCAATGGAATATAAGTTAAAAGAAGAATTAATTATTGGATGATATGAATGGGTTGACAGGAGAAGGGGATATGAGAGACAGGAGTACAGCAATTGTAGTAAGAGACAAAAAAGTTCTGATGGTACAAGTTAAGTTTGGCGGAAGGCTTTTCTGGCAAGCTCCGGGCGGTGGGGTAGAAGCCGGAGAGTCGCCGGAGCAGGCAGTGCTTCGGGAACTGAAAGAAGAGTGCAATCTGGATGGACAGATTGTAAGAGCTCTGAGTGTTGCGACCTACCCGGATGGCAGTCGGGAATACTCCTACCTGATAAAGGTTGATGAAGGACAAAATCCTGTTATGGGATTTGATCCGGAGTTCCCGGCGGATGATCAGGCCCTGCAACAGGTGCGCTGGATGGCACTGTCAGAACTTGGCGAGAAGGACCGCGCGTTTCTGTGGCAGCAGGGCTTACTGTTAGTGGAAGGGGTCTGGGACGAGGTCTGCAGTTGGGGTGATGAGATTAGTTATCCAAATGGCAAATACGAAAAAGAAATTAAAACATGATTTAAGAGACGGAGAATGAAGAAATGCTTGATCAAGGGTTTTGGAACAAAGTGAATCAGGAGACTCAGAAAGAGAATTTTGAATATCCGGAACGGTTAAGAAAGCTTCTGAAGTTGATAAAAGATTGCACAGATGGGCAAGCTGATGAGGGGGAAGATGTGCCGGGGCGTCCGTTTATTATCGCGATTGACGGACGGGCTGCATCCGGCAAGTCTACACTGGCGGAACAGCTAAGTAAGCTGTTGGATGCGGATGTTGTTCATATGGATGATTTCTTTTTGCCGCCTGAACTTCGGACTGAGGAGCGGCTGGCAGAGCCGGGTGGAAATGTTCATTATGAACGCTTCTGCGAGGAAGTGCTTCCATATCTGGGGTCGTCGGCAGCGTTTTCCTATCGGATATTTGATTGCAGTAAGATGGATTATAGCGGTGAAAGGATGATCGAGAACAAGCCGATTCGCATTGTGGAAGGGTCATACTCCCATCATCCGAAATTCGGAGGATACGCAGATTTGTTTGTTTTTTCAGATGTGGATGCTGAGGAACAGTTGCGTCGTATTTGCTTGAGAAATGGGGAAGAAAAAGCGCAGATGTTTGCGAAGAAGTGGATACCGATGGAAGAACGATATTTTGCTGCATTTGAAATCAAGAAACACACAGACGATGTTATATAATCACGATTTAATAATTTAAGATGAGGGCCTTATGGAAAGAATTGAGCATCCGATTGCTCCGGTTTATAATAAAAATTCAAAGATTCTGATTCTTGGAAGTTTTCCTTCCGTAAAGTCCAGAGAACAGGGCTTTTTCTATGGGCATCCGCAGAACCGTTTCTGGAAGGTGGTGGCGGCAGTGCATAACTGTGCTGTGCCGGCAACGGTTGAGGAAAAGCGGGCGTTTTTATTGGAACACGGAATTGCAGTATGGGATGTAATACAGTCCTGTGAGATTGTCGGTTCTTCCGATAGCAGTATCAAGGATGCCGTGGCAAATGATCTGCGCGTGATTCTGGACACAGCAGAGATTCGTCAGATATTTGTAAATGGAAAGAAGGCAGAAGAATTATATAAGAAGTACATTGCTCCGCAGATTGGAAGGGATGCAGTTTGCCTGCCGTCAACGAGTCCCGCGAATGCGGCATGGAGTGTGGAGCGACTGGTATCAGAATGGAAGAAAATTCGTCTGTCCACACTGAGTGGGAGTGAAACAAAGACACAGGGGAAATAAAATTCCCTGTGTTAATTTTTTATAAAGGTTATGTTAAAGAAATGCTTATAAAAGAGTAAAACTATGGATATTAGATTTTACTTATGATAGCATCGCTTCGAAATGTTCATTATATATTATATCAATATAAAACAGGAGGGCGTGAGCGTGAAGAACTATTTTAATCGGTCTGCTGCGGATACTGCCAAAGATTTGGAAGTAGATATAGCGGTAGGACTGACCGATGAAGAAGCACAGGCGCGCAGTGCAAAGTACGGTAAAAACCGTCTTGAAGGAGGAAAAGAAAAATCAATCCTTCAAATGGCATTGGAGCAGTTAAAGGATTTCCTTGTAATTATTCTCGTTATTGCTGCAGTTGTTTCCATGTTTTTGGGAGAAATGCTGGAAGGTATCATCATTATTGCAATCGTAATTCTAAATACGTTCCTTGGCGTTTATCAGGAGAACAAAGCAAGCAATGCATTGAAGGCGTTGCGTGAAATGTCCAGTCCGCATGCAAAAGTACTGCGTAATGGCGCAATTGTTGAAGTGGCATCTTCCGATGTTGTACCCGGCGATGTTGTCATTATAGAAGCCGGTGACTATATTCCTGCGGATGTACGATTGGTTGAGGGGGTAAACTTAAAGGTAGATGAGGCAGCGCTTACCGGAGAATCTGTTCCAGTAGAGAAAGACGCAAATGCTGTTCTGCCGGAGGATGCGTCTCTTGGTGATCGTGTTAACTGCGCATACATGGGAACGGTTGTTACCTACGGACGTGGAAAAGGTATCATTACCGATATCGGTATGAAGACACAGATGGGTAATATCGCCGGTATGTTGAATGAGGTTGAGGATGAAACAACTCCGCTTCAGAAAAAGTTAGACAGCCTCGGTAAAGTATTAGGTATTGTTTGCTTAGGGGTATGTGGTGTTATTTTCCTGCTTGGTTTGCTGCGTGGTATGGAATTCTTTGATATTTTCATGCTTTCTGTATCTCTTGCCGTAGCAGCGATTCCGGAAGGTCTTACTGTAGTTGTAACAGTTGTTTTGGCGATGGGTATGCAGAAGATGGTTAAGTGCAATGCCATTATCAAACGGCTCAGTGCGGTAGAGACACTGGGTAGTACGACGGTTATCTGTTCCGATAAGACCGGTACTTTGACACAGAACAAGATGACCATCCAGAAGTTATATAATGGTGAGGATACCTTCGATGTGAGCGGAACCGGATACAGCCCAATCGGTGAAGTATTGGATGCTGACGGTAAGCCTGCAAAGGATAAAGTCCGGAAGGTAATCGAAGGCGGTCTTCTTTGTAATGACGCAACTTACGATCCGGAAAAGGAAACCATCATCGGCGACCCGACGGAGGGTGCGATGGTTGTTCTGGCACACAAGGTAGGAATGGAAAAGGCGGATTGGAACAGTAAGTTCCCTCGTATCCAGGAAATACCGTTTGATTCTGACAGAAAGTTGATGTCTACTTATCATGAAATCGATGGTAAGATTGTAATGTATACAAAGGGTGCTCCGGATGAATTGCTTCGCCGTTGTGTAAGCATTGAACTGAACGGTAAGGTAGAAGCACTTTCTGCTGCGAAGCGGGAAGAAATTCTTGCAAAGAATCAGGCATTTGCAGAAGAAGCACTTCGTGTAATCGGTGTTGCATACCGTGTGGTAGAGAAAGCCGCTGTGGACCTTGAAATGGAGAACAATTTGATTTTCGTAGGTCTCATGGGCATGATTGACCCGCCGCGTGAGGAAGCAAAAGATGCAGTAGCAGTATGTAAGAATGCCGGCATCCAGGTTAAGATGATTACCGGTGACCACAAGGTGACCGCAAGCGCAATTGGTGCACAGCTTGGTATCGAAAGCGCAAAGACCGTAGAGGGTCGTGAAATCAATGAAATGAATGACGAAGAGCTTCGTGAATGCGTAAAGACAACCAGCGTCTTCGCCCGCGTTTCACCGGAACACAAGGTTCGTCTTGTAGATGCGGTTCGTGCAAATGGTAATATCGCAGCAATGACCGGTGACGGTGTAAATGACGCTCCTTCCCTGAAGCATGCGGATATCGGTGTCGCGATGGGTATCACCGGTACGGACGTATCAAAGGAAGCTGCAGACATGATTCTGACTGACGATAACTTTGCAAGTATCGTTCGTGCAGTGGCAGAAGGACGTACTATTTATGCGAATATCCGTAAGGTGGTAGGGTTCCTGTTATCCTGTAACATTGGTGAAATCCTCGTGCTCTTCTTAGCAATGTTGATTGGTTTTGATGAGCCGTTAGTAGCAATTCAGTTGTTGTCCATCAACCTGATTACCGACGCATTCCCGGCATTTGCCCTGGGGATGGAAAAAGAAGAAGCCGGCGTTATGAACAGAAAGCCGAGAGACCCTTCGGAACCGATTGTAAACCGTAAGATGGTTGTAGCGGTTGCACTTCAGAGTGCGGCGCTTGCGTTTGGTACCTTAGGTTCCTTCGCGTACGGATACTTTGTACATGACTTGGAAGTTGCAAGAACCGGTTGTTTCCTGACACTTGTACTTGGAGAGCTTCTCAGAGCTTACTCTGCACGTTCGGAAAACACTTCTGTATTCAAGATGAAAGTATTTGAAAACGGCTACCTGAACAAGTGTGTACTGTTGTCCATGGTATTTATGTTGGCAACGATCTATGTACCGTTCCTGAATCCTGTATTCAGTACCGTAGCTCTTAACTTTGAAGAAATGGCAGTAGCACTTCTCCTTGCATTTGTTCCTATGCTGGGTGGAGAGCTTGCAAAGCTGATCACAAAGAAAATGGATTAGTTTTTTGAGTTTTCGTATTTTGTAAAGTAGACGGGGCTTTGACGCAGCATAGTGCTCACACACTGGTAAAAGCGACAGTTCTTGAAAATGTGTGTCACTTTCGGACACAGGTGTCCGCCATTGACACACATTTCCTGCAAACGGTCTTTTTAACAGTGCATTACGCAATATTGCTGCGTCAAAGCCCCTGTTTGTTTTTTGGTACAAAATGTGGAAACTCTAAGGTATTAATTCTTTTATTTTGTTGTAGTTTTTGATAATATATACATTGCGGATTGAAAAAGATGAGATATGAGAGTATATATTTAAGATATGAGAATTTATATCTGTTTTGCATACGAGATGTGGTAGTTTTAGTAGAGTTTAGTTTCGGAGTGCAGATGGCGAAAAGGAATAGGAGTAATAAGTAATATGAGTACATTTCAGGTGGAGTTGAAGAAAGTAGTAGATGACAGCTATGAGATAGAGATTGGATTCGGTTTAGAGGAAAAGTTGATTGAAGATATTAAGGGCGGACTTGTTGGAAAGATTACGAAGTTTGCTGTGATTACGGACAGCATCGTAAAAGACCTGTATGCGGAGGGGATTCTGAAGCGTCTTAAGGCAGCAGGATACCGTGCGGATCTGTTTGTCTTTGAGGCGGGTGAGACCAACAAGACAAGAAAAACAAAAGAGATGATTGAGGATGCGATGCTGGAGAAGGAGTACCGCAGAGACTGTTGCATCATCGCAGTTGGCGGCGGTGTGGTAACCGACCTTGCGGGCTTTGTGGCAGGAACCTTCGGAAGAGGGGTGCCGTTCATCAACTATGCAACGACTCTGCTTGCAGCCGCAGATGCATCCGTGGGCGGAAAGACAGCAGTGGATACCCCGCTGGCAACGAACCTGATCGGCTTGTTCAATCAGCCGGAGAAAGTGTATCTGGACATTGCGACATGGAAGACGCTGCCGAAGCGCCAAGTATCGAGCGGCATGGCAGAGACGATTAAGCATGCCTGTCTTGCAAGCAGGGGGTTCTTCGACTATCTGGAAGCACATATGGAAGAAATCCTTGCGATTGATTGTGTGGCCTGTGAGCACATTGCAGATGAGAACTGCAAGATAAAGTATGCTGTCGTGATGAAAGATGAGCGGGAAGCCGGCTTAAGAGAAGTTTTGAATCTCGGACATACGGTGGGAAGAGCTATCGAGACCGTCAGCGGTTATCAACTCCTGCATGGTGAGGCACTGTCCATCGGTCTGGTAGCAGAAGTGCATCTGGCGTATAAGCTCGGCTATATGACGGCAGAGGAACGGGATGCTGTGATTGCGTTACTGAAGCGTGCTGACCTGCCGGTAGCGATTCCGGGTTACATCGACCGCGAAGCTCTGGTGAAGAAGCTTTACACCGATAAGAAGGTGAAGAATGGACAGCTTCGCTTCGTGGTGCAGAAGGGCATCGGTGAAGTGGTCGAGTTTGAGGAAGGCGTATTTGCAACGAAGATAGAGGAGAGCGTTGCGAGAGAGATCGTTATGAATATGCAATAATAACGTAAAAAACGGATATAATAGAAGAAATTTGTAAAAAACTACCATTGGACTATTGACTTATTTCGGGAATATGGTAGTATAATATTAAAGGTGAGTCCTACCGTTAAGTGGAAGTTGTAAAAGCGATGGAATCGCTGATAAGGTGATTCCACAGTGTGGCTATGCTAAAAGCATAGCCACATTTTCATATAATCATATAAGGGGAATTATGAAACAGGAAAGGCTGAATCTATATCGGATAGAAATGAAGTACATAAGAAATCTACATAATATTGATAATAGGGTTTCTTCAGTATCACCTCAAATCGGAAAGCAGCATCGTATTTATGTTGGTATTGTTGTGGTTTGTAATAAAAGAAAATACTTAATCCCATTATCGCATCCGGTAGATAAGCACAAAAAGATGAAATCTCGAGCTGATTTTGATAAAATCACTGATAAGCACGGGAAATTACTAGGTGTGTTGAATTACAATCTTATGATTCCTGTAGAAGAACATCTGCTTATTAAGGTTGACTTGAAGGAATGTGAAAGGGATTCTATAAAAACCAAGCATTATAAACAGTTGTGTATTGATGAGCTTAGCTGGTGTCGAAAAAATGCAGAAACAATAATCAACAAAGCGAATTGTTTATATAGGCTTTGTACAGAAAATACAAACTATAAAGGCAAGAATAGATGCCTTGATTTTGAAAGATTGGAATTGGAGTGTGAAAAAAATATTGCAAAGATTAGAGGGGGCATATGAATTATATCGCAGGATATTTGTGGATTGTGGCATGGATTATATTCTGGTTGATAGGACGGAAAGTGGAATATAAGAAGAAATTGTGTAATCGTGGAATACGAGTCATCAGGGGAGAATATTATCGTTTCTTTACCGGCTTGTTATTGCATTGTAATTGGTTTCACTTATTGGTAAATGTGCTTGGAATGTACTTTACAATCCGATTTGTCGGAGGGCAGATTGCCACGATACCGTTACTGCTGTTCTCAGCTGCTGGGGCGACATTGTCTAATATCTTTTTTTCTGTTGTTTATCGCGAAAGTGAAAGCATTGGAGGTTCTCTTGTTGTTTTTGTATTACTGGGTCTGGTTTGCAGCCTTCAGTTGTTCTGTGATGATGCCAGACCATTTACCTTGGACTCTTTGGAGACACAGTGGATGTTGGGGTATGCAATATTAAGCAATATTCCTTTGTTTTCAAAAAACAGCTCAACACTTGTTTGTCACGTGATTGCGTTTGTTGTAGGGGTGATTTTGGGCAGTGTGTGCATTGGCTTGAAGCTAATGGGATAAAAGGCTTGAGAAAAGTAAAATGTGGCTGTGCCAAAGGCATGGCCTCGTTTTTGCATTTCGCGACAAAAAAGATGTAGTTTACACTTTGAATGTTGCAAAGGGTAAATTCTGAAAGTATATTGAAAGTGAAACATGATTTATCGCTTTATGTGAATGAAATATATGCGAGCTTGTTTCAGCAGCAGGGTCTATAGCATAATGAAAAAGAATTTCAAATCCGATAATACCGGGAGGAGTACGGCTATGAATTTTTATTCCAGCGTAATTTACCAAGGTGTCCATGGTGGGGCACTTAAAGTGGATGATAAGGGGTTGACTTTTCGCGCACAAAAGATAACTCTGCCGGAAATTTATCGCAATATGGTAATTCCCTTCAGCGAGATAAGCAGTGTTTCTTACAAAAGAAAGATGATTATATTTCCGGTGGTTTGTGTGCGTCTGAAGACGGGAGTTGAACATCGTTTTATTGTTTTTAATCTTAGGAGATTTAAAAAGGTAGTCAGAGAGAAGCTCGGCATTGATGTTTTGAGAGACAGAAGAGGAGAAAAAGGGGAACACAATGAACATAACAATTCTTGAGGAAAAGACCGAAGGGTGAACAAAAATAAGAGAGGTGTAAAATGAAAAATACAAAAACATGTCCCAAATGCGGAAGTTATGACATCATAAGAATTGATGGTTATGCGGGAGCGCATGGTTCCGGTAACAACATTATGGTTGGTATGTCCATCTTTTCTGCGGTAAATGTAAACAGATACATATGTGGCAGTTGTGGGTACAGTGAAGAATGGATAGACCAAAAGGATATCGAGAAGGTTAAGAATAGTAAAAAAGCAAGGTGCTGACAGGCGCATTAGGATAGAATAACTCAACATACGAAAACCCTTGGAAGTGTTAGCACTTTCAAGGGTTTTACCTATTGCATATAATTGTTTCGAAATATGTCAACCAACGGTTGCTGTTGTCTTCTTTCTCCAGGAGAAGTACCGCAGCATACAGAAAATTGCGCTGATGAACCATGACAAACCGGTGGTCCACCAGATACCCCACATACCAACGGTCGGAATCAGGACAATCAGCATCGGAAGGAAAATGCGGCAAAGCATTTCTACGATACCATTGATGAAGGCGAATAACGCATCGCCGACACCGTTCAGGATGCCGCGTGTCATGTAGATAGTAGCAAGGAAGATGTAGAACCAGCTGGTGAGGCGCAGCGCCTGTGCACCGATGCGGATAACTTCCGGATCATCAACAAAGATAGAGATAATCGGTTCGCCGAGTGTCTGGTTGATGATGAGCATCAGCAGGGAAAAAACTGCGGACATAATCATACCGTGTTTCAGACCACCCTTGACACGGTCAAGCTTACCGGCACCGTAATTCTGACCTGCATAGGTTGCAAGGGCAGAACAAAGAGAGCCGTAAGGCTGATGTACGAGCTGTTCGATACGGGACACGGCAGTATTGGCGGCAACGGCAACCGTTCCGAACGAGTTGATGAACGTTTGCAATGCGGTAGTAGAGATAGCAATCAGTGCCCACTGCATGGCAATCGGAAGACCAAGACGGACGGATTGCCAGATAATCTTACCGTCTACCTGGAAGT
>JAZNXH010000103.1:0-37678 GCA_045593785.1 Lachnospiraceae bacterium | reverse complement strand
AGCGGACTGCAGGACAGCCAGAGCTTGAGGAAGAAGGCATTAGAAGG
The DNA here is from genome assembly GCA_045593785.1 of Lachnospiraceae bacterium. Lineage (GTDB taxonomy): Bacteria > Bacillota > Clostridia > Lachnospirales > Lachnospiraceae > SZUA-448. The sequence goes on along the minus strand of JAZNXH010000103.1, from coordinate 37,631 downwards.
GTCGGCCTGTAGTTTTTGCAGTTTTTCATCGTTGCGGGACAATCTTCCGCGCCAGAACATCGCTTCCGATGCCGGGGTGTCAGAAGTGGTCGTGCGGTAAGATAATTGCTGTTCGTAATATTCATTTGGAGTAAGGAACATATCAAAGTGGTCCGGAACGTGATAAGACGCATCTTTATAAGGAAAGCTTGCATGAATGGTCTCACGGAGCGGCGTGAGGATGCCGTCGAGAACGCGGGATTTATATTCGTCACCTTTCATTTTACGGTTCAGGCTTTCCGTGCGGAAAGCAAAGAACTCCTGCAGGTAATGGAAGATGCCGTTGTCACAGAATACCTGACGGTATAAACGGTATTTTTGTTCTTCAATCTGATACTCCCGGTAAGTCTCAAAGCAGCGTTTTTTGTAGCGCTCGATTTCGTTTGTGGACGAACGGGAGACAGCGGACGTTTTCGATTGCTCTTGTTGCGGCTGTGAAGCGTCAGCTATCAGCGCAAAGATAAAGAATGCCAAAAGTATGGCAAGCAATATAATCAAAAGGATTACCATATGATGTCTCCTTCAAATTTGTAAATTTATTGTATCATGTCGAAAAGTGCTTGTAAATCGGGAGTTGCTTATTTTGATTTATCTGTTTTTTATGTATAAATCGTGTGCCAGAGGTAAAACTATCATCGAAACAGAAGTAAATCAAGGAAAGGCGGGCAAGCGATTGAAAAACAGTAAATTTGGACAATTTTTAAAGAAAAACGGCGCTGTGATTTTTTCCATCTGCGGGATTTTGGTGATTGCAGTTGCTGTTATGGTGATTGTAAACGGCTCTATCAAGGAGTCAGAATCAGATCCGGAGCAGGAGTATCATATTGATTTGAACGAGATGGCAGAAGGAGATGGAACGGGTGATGTCTCTCAGATTGCACAGGGAGAGAATGAAGAACCTGATACAACGCCGAATGCTTTCGAGGAGATAGAGAAACCCGGCAAGTCACAGATTGCACAAGGAGAATCCGAGAAAGAAGATGCGCAGGTGGCGGAAAATATACAGACCGGGGAACAGGAACAAGAAAAGGTAGCGGAAGATACAGATTCTGAATTGGAGGCAGAGTCCCAGCCGATAGCGGATATGCCGCCGGTCGATGTAGCAGAGAAGGACGAAACGGCAGAAACGGAATTTGCGGATGAAGCGCAGGCAGCATCTTCTGCGGGAAGCAGTGTGGAGCAGAAAGATGCAGTGGATTTGTTCTTTGAAGAAGGAATGGAGATTCTGTGGCCGGTAGCAGGAAATGTTGTGATGAATTATAGCGATGATCACTTGATTTATCACGCAACGCTGGATCAGTTCCGAACGCATAATGCAATTGCGATTGCTGCGGAAGCAGGAACAGAAGTAGTTGCAGCGGCGGATGGCGTGGTCGCATCTGTTGAAGAGAGTGTACAGACCGGAATTACGGTTACCACTGCGATCGGTAATGATTATTATCTTGTTTACGGACAGTTGGAAGAAAGTGAACTGAAAGTCGGAGACAGTGTAAAACAGGGCGAGGTAATTGGTACGATTGCTAAAGCTAGCCGTTTCTATAGTAAGGAAGGGGATAATCTGTACTTCCAGGTAAGATGCGGGGAAGAAACACTGAACCCGATGTCTCTGCTGGGAAGAATCGGCGAAGGTGAAGATTTGGCAGAGAACGAAGCAATGTCAAGCGATGAACAGCAGGAAGCGGATGTTGCGACAGAAGAAGGGGATACAATTGAGACGGCTGTGCCGGAAGAATAAAACAAGGGGCTGGAAACAGCCCCTTGCTTCTATATATTATTTCAGCTTGAAGAATTTATAGTTTTATGATGTAATGATAGGGTGGTTGATTGGCAAAGCGAAAGGGTTTGGGATAGTTATGAAATTAGAAAAAAACATACTCGGAAAAAGAATTTGCCTTAGAAATTATGAAGAGTCGGACCTGACATTTTTAACGGATATGTGGTTTGACGCAGAGAATGGGAAATATTTGAGTGACCCTACAAAAGAATATGTGGACGAGATATATCAGAAGGCACTGGATACTCTGTCGGAAAGTAAGTATGGTTACTATCTTGTAATTGAGTTGGTTGATACGGGAGAACGCATTGGTTCTGCCAGTATGTTCCCGAACGAGGATAAACAAGTTTTTGATATTGGGTATTGCGTTCATAAGAGCTATTGGAATCAGGGATATGGGAGCGAAACGGTTGCACTGCTCTGTGGATGGTTGCGTGAGAACGGTGCAAAGAAAGTAACGGCAGAGGTAGCGGCAGAGAATGTTGCATCGAACCGGTTGTTGCGCAAGCTAGGGTTTACGGTTGAAAAGAAAAGTGAATTCAAAAAGCACAACATGGATGTACAGTTTGACAGTTACATATATGCAAAAGAAATAGAAATGGAGAAGACATCGGATAATCAGTTTCAAGTAAATATCGGTGATGTTGCGATGGATTTTGTTACGGAAGCCGAAGTGTTCTCGCCGCACGGTGCAGACCGGGGGACGCTTGCCATGCTGTCAGTAGTGAAGCTGACGGAGCAGGATAAGCTTCTGGATCTGGGATGCGGATATGGTCTGGTCGGCATCTGGGCTGCAAAGCAGATTGGGGCTGAACAGGTGGTAATGTGTGACATCTCAGAAACAGCAGTGAGGGTTTCGAAGAAGAACTGTGAGCGGAACGGAGTGGAGGTTGCGGTCTATCAGAGTGACGGACTTAAAGACCTGCCACAAGAATTGCAGTTTACAAAGATTTTATCAAATCCGCCGTATCATGAAGACTTCTCGGTACCGAAGGGATTTATTGAACTGGGGTATAAACGTCTTTTACCTGGTGGCGTGATGTATATGGTAACGAAGCGCAAAGACTGGTATTATAACAAATTGAAGACAGTCTTTGGCGGTGTCCGTGTGGAGGAAATCGACGGATATTATGTATTCACAGCAGAAAAGCGGGAAAGAAGAACAACAGGGAAAAAGAAAAACGAGCAGATTATGTCGAAGAAACTGCAGCGGAAGATGAGTAAGAGAAAGCAAATACATAGCGGAAGAAAAGAGGATTAAGATATGAATACAAAGAAAATCAAATTCAAACCGGGAAATATGTTATATCCGGTGCCGGCAGTTATGGTGAGTTGCCAGCGTCCGGGAGAAAAAGCGAACATCATTACACTGGCTTGGGCAGGAACGATTAATTCGGATCCGCCGATGCTGTCGGTGTCCATACGTAAGGAACGATATTCGTATGATATTATTAAGGAAACGGGTGAATTCGTTGTGAATCTGACAACGAAGCGTCTGGTAAGAGAAACTGATTACTGTGGCGTAAAGTCCGGCAGAGATATCGATAAATTCAAAGAGTGTAAGCTGACACCCTGTGAATCCGAAGTGGTGGCTTGCCCGGGAATCGCAGAGAGTCCGGTGAACCTGGAATGTAAGGTAAAAGAGGTTGTTGCGCTGGGAAGCCACGATATGTTTGTTGCTGAAATTGTTGCAGTGGATGTGTCCGAGGAATACATGGATGAGACGGGTAAATTCCACCTGAATGATACGGAATTGGTAGCGTATTCCCACGGAGAGTATTTCTCTTTGGGTGAGAAGCTGGGTTCGTTTGGATACTCGGTGAAGAAAAAATAGCCGAAGCAGATCGTGCGCTATGTGCCGACAGAGCGACGCGGAAATAAAAAATGAAAGAATTAGAAAGATGCAGGAAGCGTAAATGAAAATCGTATTTTTAGAAACAAAGACGTTAGGAAATGATGTCTCACTGAAAGCATTTAAAGAGTTCGGTGAAGTAGTCTGTTATGACGTGTCTGACCCGGATAAGAATGCGGAGCGTGCAAAAGATGCGGATATACTGATTGTAAATAAGATTTCGATGAATGCAGATAGTCTGGCAATGGCAAAGAACTTGAAGTTAATTTGCCTGACTGCGACCGGAACGAATAATGTTGATTTTGCATACACCAATCAGCGAGGAATTGCGGTTGCTAATGTAAAGGGGTATTCCACACAGTCTGTGATCCAGCATACCTTTGCGTTATTCTTCTATTTATATGAGAAGCTGGCGTATTATGACCGCTTTGTAAAGTCGGGTGATTACAGTCGAAACGATATCTTTAGTCATTTTGATGCAAAGTTTAACGAACTGTACGGAAAGACTTGGGGCATCATCGGACTCGGGGAGATCGGACGAGGCGTTGCTGCTATCGCAAAGCTGTTCGGATGCAAGGTGGTGTATTACTCCACCAGTGGAAAGAACGATAATCCGGAATATGAACGCGTGGATCTGGATACTTTGCTTCAGGAATCAGATGTGGTGTCGATTCATGCGCCGTTAAATGCAGCTACACTAAATCTAATCGGGGCAGAAGAGCTTGCGAAGATGAAGAAGAGTGCTATCCTGCTGAATCTTGGACGCGGACCGATTGTCAATCAGGAAGCGTTGGCGGATGCGCTGGAACAGGGAGAAATCGCCGGTGCAGGACTTGATGTACTGACAGTAGAACCGATGGAGGAGGACAATCCGTTAATGCGCATACAGGACAGTAGCAAACTATTAATCACACCGCATATCGCATGGGCTACGGTTGAGGCTAGGCAGAGATGTGCAGATGAAGTGGCAGAGAATGTGCGGGCGTTTTTGAAGGGTGAGAAGCGGAATATTGTGACGGAGTGATAGGTATGGATTTACAAATTGGTGATATTGTCAGTTTAAAAAAACAACATCCCTGTGGCAGCAGTGATTGGGAACTGCTTCGGGTCGGAATGGATTTTCGTTTAAAATGTTGTGGTTGCGGTCACATGGTGATGCTTCCACGGAAACAAGTGGAACGGAGCATCCGTAAAGTTACCAAAAAAGCAGAGGCTGAGTAAGACTGCGGGGTGCGTCGGAAGAAATCCGGGAAGGTGAACATTGTACTGAAAAGGATAGTATATGGAAACAACACAAAGAAAACCCTGCCGCAAATGTCTTCTGCGTGACATGGATCGTGGCGAGTATTTTAAAAATATGTATGAATACATAGAGAATCTCGACGAAGAGATAAAGACACCACAGACGGAGTATGAGAGGAGACTCTCATTTTGCAAGGAATGCGATCGTCTGCTGGATGGGATGTGTGCGGTCTGTGGGTGTTATGTTGAGATGCGGGCAGCAGTTACAAAAAACAGTTGTCCGGCGGTTCATCCGCTGTGGTAAAAAAGTACTTGCAATATTTACCGAATCGTGCTATACTGCACATCTGTGGTATGTAAATCGGTCAAACCGATATGTATGCAAATTACTACAAATATTCCTTGTTCTTCCCGGTGAGGAAGAGCCAGAGACCAAAAGGAGGTGCAAGCAACTATGAACAAGTATGAGTTAGCTGTAGTTGTTAGTGCAAAGATCGAGGATGAAGCCAGAGCAGCCGTTCTGGAATCTGCTAAGGAGCTTGTTACCCGTTTCGGCGGTAACATCACCGAAGTAATCGACGGCGGCAAGAAGAGACTGGCATACGAAATTCAGAAGATGAATGAAGGCTTCTACTATTTCATCCAATTCGAAGCTGATTCAACGACTCCGGGCGAAATCGAGCAGAGAATTCGTATCATGGACAACGTAATCAGATATTTGTGCATTAGACTGGGCGACGAAGAGTAATAAGGAGGATTTCCTTTATGAACAAAGTCATTTTAATGGGTCGTCTGACACGGGATCCCGAAGTCAGATATTCACAGGGCACAAATTCCAGAGGTGAGTCCACTGCCATTGCAAGATATAGCTTAGCAGTAGACCGCAGATTCCGCCGTGACGGTGAACCGGACGCAGATTTCTTTAACTGCACATGTTTCGGACGTCAGGCCGAGTTTGCTGAGAAGTACCTCAGAAAAGGAACCAAAATTCTGATTACCGGACGTATTCAGAACGACAACTATCAGAACCGTGAAGGTCAGATGGTTTACAGCGTTCAAGTCATGGTAGACGAACAGGAATTTGCCGAGAGCAAGAATGCATCCGGCGCATCGGATAATGGTGGCGGTTACAGCAGACCTGCCGCACCGAGCCAGCCGGCACCCGCGGGAGACGGATTTATGAGTATCCCCGACGGAATCGATGATGAATTACCGTTCAGTTAATTGAACAGAATCGGATAAGGAGGAAAAAGCAATGCCGTTCAATAAGAATGATAAGGCGAATCGTGAAGATCGTGCAGACTTCAAGAAGAAGCCGATCCGCAGAAGAAAGAAAATCTGCATTTTCTGTGCAGACAAGAACTATACTTGGGTAGACTACAAGGATACCAACAAGCTTAGAAAGTTCATCTCCGAAAGAGGTAAAATTCTTCCGAGAAGAATTAGCGGAAACTGTGCGAAGCACCAGAGAGCATTGACTGTAGCTGTAAAGCGTGCACGTCATATGTCCCTGCTTCCGTACGTAGTAGAATAATTCAATTACAGCAGACAGGAACCTCATGCAGGTTCCTGTTTTTTTGTATCCGACAGGAAGCGACACGGTGCTTTTCTTGCAATTTGCCCTACCCTGTGCTATAATGCATCTGTTAATGCCCATTTTTACGGGCGGATAGAAATGTGTACAGGTTGTATGCAATGTAGATTTGCTTTACATTGCAGGAAACTGGAGTCTGAATGAAGAAAAAGAAGAAACTGAAATTAAAAGGCGCAATGCGGATATATCTGTCCTGGCCGCTTATACTGATTCCGTTGCTGTTTGTCATGGCAATGGGGGTTTCTTTTGCGGATTCGCGTGCCGGTCTGATTGCATTGATATTTGCTTTTGTCTATGCAATTCCGGTTTTGGTGGTATATGTAATACAACGTCCGAAGGTGGCAGCGGATTTGGTGCGCTTTGCCTCGGACTATGGCTATGTTCATAAACGCCTCATGCAGGAGATGAAAGTCCCGATGGCGACCATCGATATGGATGGGCACCTCCTTTGGGCCAATGATGAATTTATTGAAGTGGCGGAGATTGAACGCGTAGCAAGACAGCCGGTCTTTCAGATTTTTGACGGAATCGATGCGGGAGTTTTACCCGGTGATGAACAGGATACTGAATTACATATCATACACGGAAACCACAATTATATCGCGCAGTTCCGTCGTGTCATGGCGGCAAACTTAAGAGAAGACGTGTATTGGAGTTACATGGCAGATTTTCGTGAGAACGGAAGACTGACCAGTCTGATTACCATGTATCTCTGGGATGAGACCGAAAATGTCTATTTGAAAAAACAGCTCGCAGACGAAAAGTTAGTCGTAGCACTGTTGTATATCGATAACTATGAAGAAGTGCTTGAGAGCGTTGATGAAGTGCGCCGCTCCATGCTTACCGCGTTGATTGACCGTAAGATTAATAAGTGCATGCAGCCAATCGATGCGATCATCAAAAAGCTGGAAAAGGATAAGTACATCTTTGTGTTTAAGAGCAAGTATCTGGCACAGCTTCGTTCTACCCGTTTCCCGATTCTGGATGAGGTACGTGCAGTTAATATCGGAAATGAACTTCCGGTTACGATCAGTCTCGGCTTGAGTGCCGATACGGATAATTTTGCTAAAGGTTATATGCAGGCGAGAGCAGCGATTGATCTTGCTCTTGGCCGTGGCGGTGACCAGGCCGTTATGAAAGAAGGAGAGAACACTTATTACTACGGTGGTAAGTCTGTATCGATAGAGAAGAACACCCGTGTAAAGGCACGTGTGAAGGCACATGCATTCCGCGAATTAGTGGAAGGAAAAGATGAACTTCTTGTTATGGGACATTCCATAGCAGACGTGGATTCACTGGGTGCTGCCATCGGTGTATATCGTATTGCAAAGACCTTGAATAAGAAAGCGCACATCGTAATCAACGAGGTGACAACTTCACTTCGCCCGATGATGAACCGCTTCTTAAATAATCCGGACTATGAAGAAGACTTGTTTGTCAGCAGTGCAGAAGCCAATGCATTGATGAATAACAATGTACTTCTGGTTATGGTTGACGTAAACCGTGCAAGCTATACCGAGGCTCCCGAATTAGTAGAGCGTTCGGATAGTCTGGTTATTCTAGATCATCACCGGCAGACCGGTGAGACACCGGAGAATGCGGTGCTTTCCTATATCGAGCCGTTTGCGTCATCGGCATGTGAGATGGTTGCAGAGATTCTCCAATATGTAAACGACGGATTAAAGTTTAAGCCAATCGAGGCAGACGCAATGTATGCCGGCATTATGATTGATACGAATAATTTCCTGACTAAGACAGGTGTGCGTACTTTCGAAGCGGCAGCGTTCCTGCGAAGAAACGGTGCGGATGTAACCCGTATCCGTAAGATGTTCCGTACCGAACAGAAGGAATATATGGTAAAGGCGCAGGCGATGTCTTCGACCGAGATTTACAACGAGTACTATGCGTTTGCATCTCTGAATCCGCAGGGTATTGAGAGTCCTACCGTGCTGAGTGCACAGGTTGCGAATGATCTGATGAACATTGCAGGTTTGAAAGCTTCGTTTGTGCTTACGGAGTTTAATTCTAAAGTATATATCAGCGCACGTTCCATTGACGAATACAACGTGCAGGTCGTAATGGAAAAACTCGGTGGCGGTGGCCATATGAGCGTTGCCGGGGCGCAGCTTACTGATTGCGATGTTGCGGAAGCGATTGAGCGTATCAAAGCAGTACTCGATGAAATTGATGAAGTAAATTGAGAAAGACAAGGTGATTAACTATGGAAGTAATTTTATTGCAGGATGTAAAGTCTCTTGGAAAAAAAGGTGAGATTGTTAAGGTAAGCGATGGTTATGCGCGTAATCTGATTCTTCCGAAAAAGCTTGGTGTAGAAGCAAATGCAAAGAACCGTCATGAGCTGGAACTCCAGCAGGAAGCAGAGCGTCAGCGTCTGCAGGCGATTCTCGAAGAGGCACAGGCGCTTGGTGCAAAGTTAAAAGATCTGACCGTAAAGATTCGCATTAAGGTTGGCGAGAACGGAAGAGTATTCGGCTCCATTACAACGAAGGAAATCGCAGCCGGATTGAAAGAGCAGCACGGTTATGAGATTGATAAGAAGAAAATGGTGCTTGCAGATGCAATTAAGAATGTGGGTACCTATGACGTAGCAATTAAGCTTCACCCGCAGGTAACGGTTACGATTAAGGCTGTTGTAGAAGGAGAATAAAGAAGTACGAAGGAACGGCAGAAGCACTGTCGTAGAAAGGAGATAATGATGGATGAGGCTTTTATCAAAAAAATACCGCCGCATGATGAGACTGCAGAACGTTCAGTAGTTGGCTCCATGATTATCGACCCGGATGCGATTACGGTTGCTTCCGAACTTCTGGAGGCTGATGACTTCTATCAGGCAAAGTACGGGGTTGTATTCCAGACGATTGTAGAGCTTTACAATCTTGGGAAACCGGTTGATCTTGTCATGTTGCAGGCGAAGCTGAAAGAAAAAGAAGTTTCTTCTGAGTTGTATGAACTGGATTTTATCAGTGGTCTGATTGATGCGGTTCCGACTTCTGCAAATGTACGCCACTATGCACAGCTGGTGCGTGAAAAAGCAACCTTGCGTCGTCTGATTAAGGTGACGGAAGATATTGCGAATAACTGTTATGTTGACAAAGAGGCAGCCGATGTGCTGTTGGATTCGACAGAGAAGAAGATATTCGATCTGTTGCAAAAAAGGGATGTCAAGGAAACGGAAGATATCCGTGATCTGGTAATCAAATCTCTCGAAGGAATCGAAGCAGCGTCCAAACACCACGGAGGTGTTACGGGAGTTGCGACCGGATTCATCGATCTGGATTACAAGACTGCAGGTATGCAGCCGGCGGATCTGGTGCTGATTGCAGCACGTCCTTCTATGGGAAAAACAGCGTTTGTTCTGAATATCGCAGAGCATGCGGCATTGAAATCAAAAGTGCCGACGGTAATATTCAGTTTGGAAATGTCAGCTGTACAGATTACCAACCGTTTTCTGGCGATGAATGCCCGGGTAGATGCGCAGAAGATGCGTACCGGTAACCTGAGTGATGCAGATTGGGCAAATCTTCATGAGAGTGCAGTTGCATTGGCAGAGGCACCGTTGATTATTGATGATACACCGGGTATTACAATCAGTGAGATGCGTTCGAAGTGCAGACAATATAAATATGAAAAAGGTGTCGGTATGATTATCATCGACTACCTGCAGCTGATGTCGGCCGGACACAGAGTGGAGAGTCGAGAAAAAGAAATATCGGAGATTTCGCGTGCATTGAAGTCGTTGGCGCGTGAACTGAAGTGTCCGGTACTTGCCTGCTCTCAGCTGAGCCGTGCGGTAGAGCAGAGACCGGACAAGCGTCCGATGCTGTCGGATCTTCGTGAATCCGGTGCGATCGAGCAGGATGCCGACGTTATTATGTTCATTTACCGAGATGAATATTATAATAAAGACAGAGAGGATAACAAAGGCATCGCCGAGATTATCATTGGCAAGCAGCGTAACGGTCCGACCGGAACCGTGACATTGAAGTCGCAGCTTGAGTATACGAGATTTAATAATTTGCAGCGGTAACAAAAGAAAACGGTTCTCCGGATGGAGAACCGTTCCTTATAAGCAGTCAATTATTCCTCGATAGCACCTGCAGGACAGGTAGCTGCGCAAGCGCCGCAATCAAGGCAAGCGTCTGCATCAATTTCGTACTTGCCATTGCCTTCTGCGATAGCGCCTGCCGGACATTCGCCAGCACATGCACCACAGCTGAGGCAAGCGTCAGTAATCTTATATGCCATGATAACCGAACCTCCTTGTTTATTTTGATGTTGCTAATTGTACCGTAAAATGCGCAATATTACAAGTGAAAATTTCGTGTAGAGATAAAATTGAAAGTTAAGGAAGATATATGCGGATTGATTTACCGGAAAAAGTAGAATATATCATCGGAATTCTGCAGGAAGCAGGGCATGAGGCGTATGCCGTGGGTGGCTGCGTGCGCGACCGCATGCTCCAAAGGGAACCACAGGATTGGGATGTAACAACTTCGGCTGACCCGTATGAGGTAAAGGAATTGTTCCGTCGGACGGTGGATACCGGAATTAAGCATGGAACCGTGACGGTAATGTTTGGTGAGACCGGATATGAGGTGACGACGTATCGGCTGGACGGAGAATATGAGGATGCCAGACATCCGAAGGAAGTTACATTCACGAAGAGTCTCACGGAAGACCTAAAACGACGGGATTTTACCATCAACGCGATGGCTTATAATCATAAAGACGGATTGGTGGATTTGTTTAATGGAGAAGCAGATCTTAAGAACGGGATTATCCGTTGTGTGGGCACTCCGGGAGAACGCTTTGATGAGGATGCACTTCGTATCCTGCGTGCGCTACGGTTTTCAGCACAGCTTGGATTTACGGTGGACGAAGTTACTTTAAAAGCAATTCGGGAAAGAACGACGCATTTGAATAAAATCAGTGCGGAACGTATCCGTGATGAGTTGAATAAACTCCTGCTGTCAGAGCGGCCCGAATATCTGGTAGCGGTGGATGCATGCGGAATCACCGATGTAGTATTGCCGGAGGTGTCGGCGTTTTTAAGACGAAACGATGCAGACGTAGTTCTGCGCGGTTTGACAGAATATACTCAAGGTGCGTGCGAATCGCATACAGCGTTGATTCTGTGTTGGGCTACTCTGTTGAATGCAGCGTTACTGCATGAAGGAGTTTGCGATGCAAAACAGCGCAAACTGAAAGTAAAACAGATTTTGCAACGTTTGAAATTCGACAATGATACCATCGGTAAGGCGTCTGCGCTGGCGGAATACAGCACGGAGATAGTAAACTGTGACGCATATACGGTACGAAGACAGATGCATTGCATGGGAGAAGAGGTATTTGATTTATGGCGCTTATTCCTGCAGGGCAGACGGGACAAGGATGGGAACCGGGTGAATCCGGAACAGACGGAGCAGTTGGGAGAACTGGTTGACCGGATCCGTTCAGTACCATATTGTGTGTCATTGAAACAGCTTGCAATCAGTGGAGCAGACCTGATTGCGGCGGGAAAAAAACCGGGTGTAGAACTGGGTGAGACCCTGGAATATCTTTTAGGACAGGTATTGGAACATCCGGAATGGAATGAAAAAGAGATTTTGCTGAAGATAGCAGACAAGATTGCTGGTTCCACGGAATAAATAAAGCTGGTTTCTCATATCTATAATTGTATGGCGAGTGCAGTGCTATTTTTATGCTGCTTTTCGCGAGACGTGCAATGGATAGGAGAGGGAAACGTGGATGACAGACGTCTGGAAGTACTGACGCAGTACGATTTGGTTATAAGGAATTGTGGAAATATGCGCGGAGCACTTGTGCTGGATACGGATCGCGGATGGAAGGTTCTGCGTCCGAGCCAATCAGGAGAGCAACGCTTGGAATTTGAAGATGCAATCAAACAGTATATCCGGAATACCGGAAGATTGTGCGTGGATACGGTGTACAGAACCAAAGAAGGAAAGCTGTTTGCAGAGAATTCTTACGGTGACCGGTTCTGTGTCCGGGATTGGTATTGCGGAGAAGAGTGTGACTTAAAACAGGAACCGCATTGTTATACCGCAGTCGAAACAATGAACTGTTTTCATGATATAACAGAGGATTTCGGAATGGAGGAGAGGGATTGTCTCTACGAACGACGTCCGTTGGCGGAACAATTTGTGAAACGGACAAGAGAATTAAAACGAGTCCGAAGCTATATCCGTGAAAAGAAACAGAAGAGCGAGTTCGAGGTGTATTATCTGAAGTTGTGTGACGGGTATTTTGAGCAGGCGCTGGCCGCACAGGAGTACATGAACTCGATTGCTGTCACTGAAGAACGAACGCATCTGGTACATGGAAATTTCAGTCATCACAGTCTGCTGACGGGAAGCCCGGCGCAGACGGGGTGTTTTGTGCTGACGTCTTTCGATAAGGCGGGATTCGGACAGCAGGTTAGTGATTTTTATTATCTGTTACGCAAAACAATGGAGAAGAATGATTGGAATCAACTGCTGGGGTGTCATATGATAGAACGATATCTGCATTCCAGAAGAAACAGAGATACAGAATGGGCGTTAATAAAGGCGCAGATTATGTTTCCGGAAAAGTTTTGGAAGATTACTAATTTTTATTATAATAATCGTAAGACATGGATTCCTGAAAAAAATATCAGGAAGCTGTTTTCGAATCATGACAGAGAACCATTGAAAGCGGAGTTTGTAGATACGATTTTTGGATGAAAGAAAGAGTACACTATGAGAAGTTCACTGAAAAGCAAAAAGACAACGATTATCTGTTGTGTCATTATCGGAATTTTACTCATCGGGTTGTCCGTGTATGTGGCGTTTGCCGATAGTGAGAATCGCAGACGACCGGATACGGAGAAAGTTCCTACGGCTTCAAACGCTCTGACACCGACGGAAATTGTGTTGCCGTCACAGGGAGACACGGAGTCGGAAGTGTTGGTGCTTGAGGTTGATGCGGTACATAACCGGATTGCCGTATATCTTCCTACAGAAGACCGGCAGATGGATTTATATTATACCGGAGCCAGTGACATCAGGGATCGTCACGGAGCGGTTATTGCCGGGATACAGGTGGATATTGCATCGGTTGCAAGGGTATCTTATGACGTAGAATCAGGAATTCTTTATTCGCTGACTCAGTTGGAAGCGGATTGGAATTATGAGAAGCAGAGTCGTGTTATCATCAATACAGAAAAAGAGATGTTAACTGTTGCAGGCAACAATTATCGCTGTGGGAAAAATGTAGTGGTGATGTCCGACGGAGAGCGGATTGCACTTTCGGAGCTTGCCTCTGTAGATGAATTGACGGTTTACGGGATGGGCGACCGGGTATTTGCGATTGAACGGGTTAGTGGGCACGGGATTTTGCAGTTGTCTAACGCGGACGCTTTTGTCGGTGGAAAGTTCTATATTGATGGGAAAGAAGCGGAAGCGGTAACCGGCGATATGAAGATGACGATGCGGGAGGGTGAGTACCGGCTTGCATTGGAAAAAGGGGATTTGTATGCAGAGAAGACCATCACGATACAAAGGGGTGTTGATACGGATTGGGATTTGTCTGAGTATCTTCCGCCCGAAATTATGTATGGAACAGTAGAGTTCATACTGGAACCGGATGGGGCAGACTTATATATTGATCATCAGTTACAAGAGAACACTGCATTTGCAAAATTGGAGTACGGTGAACATGTAATTGGGCTGTATAAGGAAGGCTATGTTGACTGGACAGGTAAGATTACGGTAGCATCGGAAGAAATGCTGTTTTCGGTATCGCTTGTACCGGCACCGACGCCGACGCCGAGCCCGATTCCGACCCCAACACCGATACCGGCGGAATCCCCCGATTTGGAACCTGAGGCAGATCCGAACGGGGTAACAGAGCCTGTTGACCAAGAAGAGCCGGAAGCAAATATGATAGAAACAAAAATCATATGGTATCCGACTTCGGTTGTTACAATCGATTCCGTATACGCAGGAACTACGGATGCAGCAGGGGTTCTGACGAAAAAACTGACGTATGGAACTCATGTGATTGAATTGACGCGGATTTTGCTGGACGGCAGTACACAACCCAAAACCTATACGGTGGATGTAAATGCGCAGTCTGCCGTCCTGAATCTATTATTAAATGATTAAATATGTACATTGTGTTTACGAAAAAACTTACTGTCTTTGCGGTAGGTTTTTTTATTTTTGCTGTGGCCGGCTGCTGTCTGCGTACTTGCGTACTGCCGCTCGCGGATGAGGCGGTCAATACTGCGAAAACGTTCTTCTTCCCGTTCTTCCCGAAGACGTAATAGAAGATCCATTTCACGGGTAATGGAGGAAGTAAGGCATTGGTTCAGTTCTTCAATCAGTTTACAGTTGTTGTTTTCCATGGCCGCGGAAACAATATCGTTCATGATGTTGCGGAACTGACTGAGGCGGTTGATCGGTGTGTGCGGTTCCGGAGAGAGGGATTGTGTAATCTCGGAAACGGCGGCATCCCGAAGGCAGATGGCTGCTTCGTTGGCGGTGATACCGTATAATTCGGAGGTAAGTTCGGCATCCTCTCCGGCATTTTCAAGACCCAGTGCAAGGTCCATGCGTTCGCGCAGATCAGTAAGGCGTTCAGCATCCAGCGTGTTGACGCGTGCCAGGTCCGGCAGGAGAAGTTTGATGGCTTTTAATTGAAACCCTTTTTCTTTCAAATCACGAACGGACCGAAGTAAGGCGATGTCTTCTTTGCGATAATATCGATGCCCCATTTCATTGCGTGGAATCTCGATTCCGATTTCATCTTCCCAATAGCGCAACACATGTGGCTCCACATCGATTTTTTTTGCAGCATCGGATATCATGTAACGCTTTTCGTTCATAGTTGTCTCCTTTTTTATGGTTTACCTACATTATATAGGCAATAATAACCAGATACAACCATTTACAGGAAAAAGAAAGAAGAAATTGTCGGGAGAATAAGCTGAAAATTGACAACGCTTATGTGAAATCTACAAGATTGGAAATAGTTCGGGGCTTGACGCTTGGAGAGAAAAGGACTATACTTCAAAGCGTTTCTTGAAATGCTTTGACAGGAGGTATAGACATGCAGATTACAAAGCAGATGACAATCGGCGAGATCCTTCGCATCGATCAGGGTGTGATTCCGATTTTACTTGAATCGGGCATGCATTGTCTCGGATGTCCGTCCGCACAGATGGAATCCATTGAGGATGCTGCTATGGTACACGGACTTGACTGTGATGCGTTAGTAGGAAAGATTAATGAATATCTTGCAAATAAGTAATAAAAAGCGGAGCCATCAGGCTCCGTTTTTTATAGTTTTGATAATTGTAAAATCGCATCGTTTGAAATCAGTAATTGCATATGTTCTCCGAAATGTGCTGATGTCGCATATGTGGTCTTGGCGGGGGCACCATATTCAGAAAGAATGTTACAAATCTTGTTGAACTCTTCCGGTGTATGGTGGGACATACGGACAAGCAGATAATAATTACCGGTGTTCTGGTCTAAATACAGGTTGTTGTCTCCCGAATAGATAGGGGAAAGCATCGTTGCCAGAGACTGCAGACGCTGGAAAGAACGGAACCGGTATATCTTGGTCATGGCTTGCTGAATCTCCGGAAGCTGTTTGGAATTGTTGACAGAGATACCATGTTTTTTGAGTTCGTCCTTGTTCTCTTCAGAACCCAGCTTGTCAATCAGTTTTTCCAGATGGTCAAAACAATTTATTATCTCATCTGCGTAAGTGGGGCGTTCCGGTTCGATTGCCTCGGGAGAATTCTGCGCGGAAAGCGGAGTGAAGTTGGAAAAACGGGTATCAAGTTCTTCTGGGTTCTCAACCTTGGTAACAATCAGAATAAGACATTCGCCGGAAACGGGAATTGCTTCAATCATCAAAGGGAGATTCTCTGATTCGAATCCCAATTCATATTGCGCTTGCTGCATCATATCCTGAAACAACTCGCGCGCCTTGTCGGAACCATATGCTAACTCACTGATGCGAAGATGGCGGGAAGCAAGATCTTCACGGTTTAAGGTACATTTGATCTGATTTTCACTTACTTTTTCTATTTTCATAAGCCATCCTCCTTTCATAGTGAAGATTGAACGATAGTGTATAGCAAGTATAACGTGAAAGTGTATGGAAGTCAACTGATTCTTCGTTTGTTTTATGCAGGGAAACAGCGGAAAATCAGGACGAAAATCTCAAATTAATTTGGTAAATTGCACAAAAAAGCAGGAACATTTTCTACTGGGTGACAAATGGAAAATAATTGCATATTTTGGAACAAGAAGTTATAATTTGGAAAGCGGTGATAGTGCGTGGCTTCGAATCAGCAAAAAGAGGGGAGTGTTTACGGAAAAAATGATGAAGCAGCATTGTCGAAGTGCCGCATGTCCCCCTGCCCGTAATCAAAGTTAGTCGGATGATATGGGCGGTCTGCTGGAAGGGACATAGATGCAACCTTCTGATTTGCATACATCGAAGGTTACATGCCATAGATTCCGACTTATCCGAAAAAAGCTGACCGATAACCGCAACTGTCCCTAAATCATTACAAGTCCTGCAGGTTGTCCGGACGGCTTTTTTTGACAAATAAAAGAAGTTGATGACGAGAGGCGTATGTTGTGGTACAATATGCAGGACGGTATGTGAAAAGATACAAGAAGAATCAGAGGAAAGATTGCATGAGAAAGGTAAAAACAATAATTACAATCGTAATTGTACTATTGGTGTTGGTGGCATTAGGTGTTGCCGTACGGCAGGTTATGAAGATTGCGGCACCGAGTACTGAGCGGATTGCTCCGCAGGAGTATTACCGGATTCCTGAGGGCGAAGTACTTACGATTCAGGACGATACACTTGCACAGAAAAATGTATGCGTGAGAGACGGATATGTTTATCTTCCGTTTGATCTGGTGCGCCAGCTGAATGACCGTTTTTACTGGGATGAGGAGATGCAGTTCCTGATTTTCACTACCGGAACAGAAAAATATATTGTTTCGCCGAATGAAGCTTTTTATTATTTGAACGATGTCAGGACAGATGCAGACAGTGTGATATTGATTGAGAGAGCCGGAGAGTTTTATATCTTGCTCGATTATGTGGAAAATCATATTGATTTGCAGTATCGGATGTACCTGGATCCGAACCGTATTATTTTGAATTATCATTGGGGCGAGTATCTGTGCGCTGATGTTACTGCTGAAACGCAGATGAGAACTGAGCCGGACAAAAAAAGCCCGATTCTGCTTGATCTGACGGAAGGCATGCAACTGCAGTATTTTAATTCCGGCGGAATTCAACAGAACGGTTATGTTATGGTTATGACAGAAGATGGGATTTATGGTTATGTGCGTATGAAGGATATCGGTGAATCTTATTATAAATCCATACAGAGCACATACGAAGAACCGGTATATTCCACAGAGAGTCGGGCAAACAGCATTAACCTGACTTGGCATATGACTGTGACAGAACAGGCAAATGAACAGCTGGATGCATTGTTTGCGGGAACCGAAGGGTTGAATGTCATTTCGCCGACCTGGTTCAATGTAATGGACGAAACCGGAGCACTCGAGAGCCGTGCCAGTCTGCAATATGTGGAACGTGCACATGAACTTGGACTGGAAGTATGGGGACTGGTTGCTAATTCGCATCCGAATGCTGCTGATGTCGTAGAGATTGATGAGTTGGCATTGCTGAAGAATTATAACAGCAGGACGAACCTGATTCAGGAGATTGTCCGATATGCGACAGAATACGGACTGGATGGTGTAAATATTGACTTTGAGTCTCTGGAGGTAGAGACCGGACCATATTATATCCAGTTTTTGCGTGAGCTTGCGGTTGTTTGCAGGAATCAAAAGCTGGTTCTTTCGGTAGATAATTATGTCCCTGCAGAGTATAACGCATTTTATGATCTGGAAGAGCAGGGAAAGATTGTCGATTATGTTATTATAATGGCTTATGACGAGCACTATGTAGGTTCGGATGCAGGTTCGGTTGCGTCAATAGGATTTGTATCAGATGCTGCAACAAATACCTTAGCGATGGTGCCGGCAGAGCGGGTAATTATGGCGGTTCCGTTTTACACCAGATTGTGGAAAGAGACCCGACAAAAAGACGGTTCGCTGGCATTGACTTCAGAGACAATCGGAATTGCAGCTGCGGATGCGTTACTTCGTGAAAACAAAGTGTCTACAACATGGCAGACAGATGCCGGACAGTTCTACGGCGAGTATGAGCAGGGCGGAAGCCGGTACCGTATCTGGTTGGAAGACGAGATGTCAATTGAAGAAAAGATGAAAGTGATACAGAATTCCGGATTTGCCGGAGTGGCTTCCTGGCGATTGGGATTGGAACGACGTTCTGTCTGGGAAGTGATGTTAAAATATCTTCATTAAACCGTCCGGGGCTTCATAAAATATAAAAATGAAGCAGCTGTGGTGAGAAGATGAGATGGAAGGGTCAAGTGATTTGCTGCATTGCCGTGATTGGAAGTATCATGGCAATGCAGTTTTTGGTTTCGATTATATGGTCGAATGTACACCGAGCTATGACTGACCGGGCGGTTACGGCGGATGGAAAAAGCGATAGTGTAAGAGTCGTGATTGATGCCGGACATGGCGGCTTTGATCCGGGTAAGGTGGGGGTCGGGGGGACGCTGGAAAAAGAAATTAACCTGGCAATAGCAAAAGAATTAAAAGAATTGCTAGAGTTGAACGGTGTTGAAGTTGTAATGACCAGAGAAGACGACCGCGGATTGTATTCGGAGTCAGATCAAAATAAAAAGAATGCTGATATGAGAGCGAGAGTGCAACTGCTCAAGGATGTGGAACCGGTGGTAGCGGTCAGCATTCATCAGAACAGTTTTACAGATAGTAGAAGTTGTGGGGCGCAGGTGTTTTATTATGAAGGTTCGGAAGATGGAAAGCGCGGGGCTCAAATTCTGCAGACAGTTTTGAAACGGGAACTGGCGGATGGCAATCACCGAATGCCAAAAGCAAATACTTCATATTATATGTTGAAAAAATCGCCCTGTCCGCTCGTGATTGTTGAGTGTGGTTTTTTGAGTAACCCGGAGGAGGAAAAAATGCTACAGAGCCCGAAATATCAGAGAAAGCTGGCATGGGCAATTCATCTTGGGGTGATGGAATGGCTGGAATACAGGGAAAACGGGAAAGATTTACTTGATACAGGAAGCATTTCTTGGTAGAATTTTCAGTAAGGAACGAAGGAGGAAAAAGCATGAAAAACTATCTGAAAAAGATAAGCGTGCTACTGATGGTAACGTTGTTGATGGGAAGCACCGGAAGAGGAATCTGTGCACAGGCTGCTTCTGCATGGTCGTTTTCTGACGGTATAGGCGGGCAGGTTGCAGTAAACGGCGTTCTGACACTGAAGAAAAATGAATTTCGAGATATTGATTTATATAAAAACGGTAAGGTAATTAAGGAAACGGACGCAACATATCAAGTGACTTGGTCATCTTCGGATCCGGATGTCGTATGGGTTAATAAGACGAATGGAAAACTTCGCGGTGACAAGTTCGGAAAACTTACAGAAACGGTAGCCGGCGCAACGATTACGGCGAAGATTTCAAACAAGAAATCCGGTGCGGTTGCGAAACGAAGTTTTATAATCCGTGTCGGTGAGACCAGAGAAGAACATATCACCGTAAGCGGTGCTGTGGTTGATATGAGTGTGTATCCGGATTGGTTTTCTTTGCCGGATGTAACGGTAGAGAATCGCCCGAGTCCGACTCCGATGGCAGAAATCCCGAATGATTTTGATTATTCGAGTGTTGCTGTATATGGAACCAAAACGATGTATTTTGGTGAAGAGGGGTGCCTGTATGCAGAAGGAAAACTGGCAGATGGTTCCATTGGCAGAATTCCTTTGACTTACGAGGTGGCAGACGAGGGTGTATTATCAATCAATGACAATGGAGTCATTACACCGTTAACCCCCGGTACGACGCAGATTACAATCGGCATCGGTGAGGAACGTGCGAGTTATGAATTTACTGTAATTGCTTCACACTACAATGCGGTCAAAGGCCAGACGACCGGAGTGGGACAGGAAGAACTTGCTGCGGCAAAAGTAGTGACGGATTTTATTCAAGAAAATATTCCGTCCGAGATGAGCGACTACGAAAAGATTAAATTAGTACACGATTATATCGTAGTGAATACAGAGTACAAAAACCGGAACAATGACAGAGACCATATGGTATTTGGTCCGTTGCTGGATGGGTATGCGGTTTGCGAGGGTTATGCGAAGGCATTTGATTTATTCATGTATGCGCTGGATATTGATTGTGTTATGGTCGAAGGCTTTGCGAAAGAGCCGCACGCATGGAATATTGTGTTCGTAGACGGGACGCCGTATCACTTAGATGCAACCTGGGATGATCCGACGAATCCAAACAAAAGCCCGGATACGGTAAACTATGAGTATTTCCTGTTGCCGGAAGCATATATAAGGAAAACACACAGTTATGTGGTTACGGATTATCCGTATTGTCAGGATACATATTATACGTATTATCATTATCGGAACAATCTGATTCAGACGGTAAACGATTACGAAGATAAATTTGCTGAGCTGTTTGCAGTGAATCCAAAGGAAATTACGATTCTGTATCCGGAAAACAAGATGGTAGATAAAAATGTGATTTATCGTAACAACGGCGGCAGAGGATATTCCTATTCGGTGGATGAGAACGGAAGGCTGCCGCGGTTTGGAGAGTATACATTGTTACGCATTATGCATAATGATATAAACTTTAGCGATTAAGTGCCGATATATTAATTGCAGAGGCGGAGGAGTCCGGGTCTACGGAGCCTCCGCCTTTTCAACTCTATAAACGGAGCAAGGATGCTCCATAAACCAAATGATACACTTGAAAGGATGTGAGTGTGATGAAAATCAATGCCAGTACGGTATCTATGGCTTCTGCACGATCTTATCAGAAGACAGAAGCTGTCAGTGTTCTCTCAGCAAACACCACAGTAAAGGCAGGCAGCAATACGCAGAGTGCGCAGGCGGGTTCGGGCGCGTGGCTCAATCTGTCCGAAGGCGGACTCGGAAAAATGCAGGACCTGCGGGAAAAATTGAAGATGCTCGATCGTGATGATGCAACGGAACGTGCGCAAAAAGGCAACCAATATGCGCCTGGTCGTGCGTCAGACGGGGAACTCGAAATCATGCGGCGTATGCTGGAGATTCTGCGAAAGACCCTGAAACAGCAAAAAGGAGAAACGTGCAAAGAAGAAACGGAAGCACCGGAAACGAACTTGTTGCTTCCGAGCGATCTGCTTCGTGGCGGAAAAGCGATTAATGTAGGCTCCGCAGCACCGGGAAGCGGAACGGTGTTTGAGCGGACCGTAGTAACATCGTCTTTCTTCTCGGAACAGGAAGTTACCTGTTTTTCTGCAACCGGTATTGTACAGACTGCGGACGGAAGAAGTCTTGATTTCAGAGTGGACCTTGAGATGTCCAGAAGCTTCATGGAAGAGACGATTATTACGGATACGACGGAGCAGATCTTCTGTGATCCGTTGGTAATCAATCTGGATGCACAGGGTGCGACAGTAACAGACCGGAAATTTTTCTTTGACCTTGACGCAGACGGAACAGAAGAGTCGATATCGTTTGTCGGAGAGGGTTCCGGTTTTCTTGCGTTGGACAAGAACGGGGACGGAGAGATTAATGACGGTACGGAATTATTCGGCACGAAGAGTGGTGACGGATTTGCAGACCTTGCTGCATACGATGCGGACAAGAACGGATGGATTGATGAGAATGATGAAGTGTTCAAACGTTTGAAGGTGTGGACGAAGGATGCAGAGGGAAATAACAAACTGGTTGACCTGAAGCAGGCAGATGTTGGTGCAATCTTTCTTGGTAAGGTTGGTACGGAATTCAGTCTGAACCGTCTGGAGGACAATCAAACAAACGGCATGATTCGAAGTACCGGTGTTTATCTGAAGGAAAGCAGTGGTGCGGCATTTACGGTGCAGCATGTTGACCTTGCATTGTAGGAAGAATTAATGGAATGAAAGAATGAACAACAGCGGACGGTTTTACTGTCCGCTGTTGTTTGTTTTCGCCGTTGACTTTTGGGCGGCACGGGAGTGTGATGGGAAAATCGTTTGAGAAACAGATGGAATTAGTTGACAGAGCCGGAGATTTCGTGCATAATGGGGCTTGTTTATTTTGAAAATATGCGCTCTGTTATTAAAGCCAAGAGCTTTGAACTGCGGTGTGAGAAAGGCCTGATAGTTTCTATGATTCGATTAATTTTGGTAGTGCTTGCACTGGTAATATATTTTATCGTAACGTTTCCGCTTTATCTGGTTCTCCTGCTGATTGGGATTAAGAGACCGGATATTAGGGCAAAGATTGGTCAGAAGTCTGTAAAATGGGGGTTCAAGGCAATTCTTTGGGTTGCAGGGGTAAAAGTCAAGGTGAAGGGTCTGGAAAACATTCCGAATGAAGCGGTGTTGTTTGCAGGCAATCACAGAAGTTTTATTGATATTCCGGTGATTTATTCGACGGTACCGCTGCAGACCGGATTTGTTTCGAAAATACAGGTAAAGAAGGTACCGTTTTTGAGCTGGTGGATGACCTGTATCAATTGTCTGTTCCTGGACCGCGACGATATAAAACAGGCAATGCAGATGATCCTTTCCGGAATTGAACTGATCAAGAACGGCACTTCGATTTGCATTATGCCGGAAGGTACCAGAAATTACGAAGACGAGATGCTTCCGTTCAAGGAAGGAAGCTTCAAGATGGCAGAAAAGACCGGATGTCCGATTGTTCCGATAGCCATGTGGAAAAACGATGATGTATTGGAAGCGCAGTTTCCGAAAATCCGCGCAAAGACGGTTACGGTATATTATGGAGAACCGATTCGTATCAGTGGACTGGAAAAGGATGAGAGAAAAAGAGTCGGAGCATTGGTTCGAAGCCGGATTGAAGATATGCTGACCGAGATACGTTAGGCCGTGTAAAGATGATATAAAATATTGCTTATAACAGGGAAGTTCATGTATTTTCGGCTTTTCTTTTTCCGGTATCTGTGCTATACTGTAGCACAATCGGATTTAATATTTATGAAAGAACGATGATTTGAGAGGAGTGTTACTACTATGGATACATGGTTGATTGTTACGTTGATTGTGCTGGCAGTTCTGATCGGAGGACTGATTGCATTATCGATATACGGTAAAAAATTGCAGGCAAAGTCGGAGGCATCTCAGGCAGAACTGAGAGCCGGTGCACAGACTATCTCGATTCTTGTAATCGATAAGAAACGAATGAAGCTGAGCGAGGCAGGATTCCCGCAGATTGTATTGGATCAGACACCGAAGTACCTGAGAAGAGCGAAGGTGCCGGTAGTAAAGGCAAAGATCGGACCGAAGGTTGCAAGCCTGATGTGCGAAGAGAAGATTTTTGATCTGATTCCGATTAAGAAGGAAGTTAAGGCTGTGATGAACGGCATTTATATCATTGATGTGAAGGGCATGCGCGGCGGCCTGGATGCAAAGCCGGAAAAGAAGAAGTTCTTTGCACGTATGAGAGATAAGATGCAGAAGTCGGTTGACCGCATCGAAAAAGAAAAGAAAAAAGCAGGTAAGTAATTCGAATCCGTTACGGCATATGCTGTAACGGATTTTTTCGTTGTGAAATGGACGTTTTTGGTAGTTAATTGTATTGTCAGAAATAGGGATAGGAAGTATACTGAGTACATTCGTGAGAAAACGATAATTTATGGGATACAGGGACAGAACTGTTCCGGAAATGAGGGAAAATGGAAGAGATGAGAAGTACAAAAGAAAGAATGCAGCCGCGTTGGTGGATGGGTGTGATCTGGTTTGTGGTTGTAATGGCAGTGGTAATCTTTGCATTTGGGCCGATTCAGAACGCACTCGGCATGCCGGGTCTTGTGGTGACAGAGTTGATTTTGCTTGCGATGGCAGTCGTTCCTGCAATTGTAATGAAGTGGAATTTGAAAGAGGTGTTTTCTATTCGCCTGCCGAAGATAAGACAGATCTTTGGTGCCTTGTTTATCTGGGGCGGTGCACTTCTTTTGATGCTGAGTGTGAACATGATTATTATGTATCTGTTCCCGCAGCAAATGGCAAATACCGGGACAGCATTGAATAGCTTTTTTACAAGCATCAGCCCGGTAATCGGATTTCTGATTCTTGCAGTGAGTCCTGCAATCTGTGAAGAAGCACTTTGCAGAGGTTTGATTCAGTTTACCTTCCGTGATGTGAAGAGTAAGTTTATCGTTGTTGTGGCAATGGGCGTGATTTTCGGACTTTTCCACATGGATCCGGTTCGTATCCTCGGAACCGGCATCCTGGGAGCTGCGATTGCTTATGTTATGTTGGAAACAAAGAATATCCTGCTTCCGATGTTAATGCACTTTACCAATAATGCACTGAGTGCAGTGGCAACCTTCTCGACAGCATCAACGGAAACCATAAGTGATGAATTGATGGCAGAATCGGTGGAGATGATGTCTTCTTCGACCGCGTTTATTGGTGTGTATGTTATGTTGGCAGCAGCGGCTCCGGTATTGTTACTGATTGGTGCGGCGATGATCCGTGTGAAGAAGACAGAGAACGAAGCAGTTGTTGCAGAAGTACAGGAAGTAGCGGAAGCGAACAAGGAAGAAGCAAAGGTTGAACCGGTAGAGGCACAAACAGCAGAAGTAAACATGGTTGCACCGATACAAAGACCGGTACCGGTGAAACGTCCGGAAGGATTCATTACAATTAGGAAGATTCTTGTGGCATTCATCTGTTCTGCAGTACTTGGTGTTGCAGGATTCGGTTTGGTAGTATATGGAGTGCTGGACGGAAGCGCGAACTTCAATACTTATGAGATATACGAGATGCTCGGTATGGAAGAGGAAGCGAAGAATTCAGATTCATTCTCTTACTTTGATGTAAGCGACCATTATACAGTAACCGGTAATGTGAACAATACTCATGAAGTAAGTGTGTCCGATGACGGTGAGTTTACATTACATATTTCGGTAGAGGGCGGAAATGAGGACTGCCTTTGTGGCGTAAAGCTGTTAGATGCGAATGGTACGGTAGTTTATGATCCGGGCAGCGGGGCAGACTGGACATTGACTACGCTTGAACCGCTGGTGTTGGAAAAAGGCGATTATATCGTGGCGTTTGAATACCGGTGTACTGAAGGCGTAGAGGTAAATGAAGAATTTGCCTGCAGGGTAAGATTGACGAAATACCGGAATCAGGAATAAAGTTTTGCAAAAAGAGAAAACGGAAAAGGCGAACAGGCACCTGTTGGGGACAGGTGCCTGTTCTTTTGGGGTTTAGAACAATATATTAAGGGGATTTGTGCAATTGGGGATTGCACAAACCTTTGGAAAGCATAGGCTTAGCGCCTTACAACACCTATATCGGCAACTTTGTCTGAAACTTTATACTATATTTTGTATTTGTTTTTTGCATTTTTATGTTTTTGTGAAGAGGGATGATTTGTGCGTTTTTTGTTTGTCAATGATGCGGATGTGTGCTATAATGTCTGATAACAGACGGTTGAAAGCGAAGCTGTCCTGTGAAATGCGTTGCCAAGAAGGCGAAAGTATAAAATCAGTAAGGATACTTATTTATCGGGAGGAGGCAAGCGGTGAAGATACCGCCTACAACCTATGACAGTTGCAGAAATTAGAGATGCGTTAGAGGCCCGCGTGATTTCGGGTGAGGAATTTATGGACAGGGAGGTTCATACCGCCTGTGGTTCTGATATGATGAGTGATGTGCTTGCGTTTATGAAGGATCAGGCAGTATTGCTGACCGGTCTTTGCAACCCGCAGGTGATTCGTACTGCGGAGATGATGGACGTAATTTGTATCGTGTTTGTACGCGGCAAGACACCGGATGAGAATATGATTGAGCTTGCAGCGGAGAGAGATATTCCGCTTCTTACGACCGGACACAGAATGTTCTCTGCCTGTGGTATTTTGTACGAAAAAGGTTTGCGCGGAGGACAGTCTTATGAATGATCAACAGGATGATAACATGATGCATCTGTCCTATGTCGTATCCGGTACGGATTTTACACGTGCAGGAGAGGCATCCGGCGATGTGAAAAGAAAATTAAAAACCATGGGTGCAGACCCCGGAGCAGTCCGCAAGGTCAGCATTGCCATGTACGAAGGTGAAATCAATATGGTCATTCACGCCAACGGTGGCGAGATTGACGTATACATAACAGAGGATCAGGTTCGTATGGTATTGACGGATCACGGTCCGGGTATTGCAGATATTGAGAAGGCGATGCAGGCGGGATATTCCACAGCACCGGATAATGTGCGCACGTTGGGATTTGGTGCCGGCATGGGTCTTCCGAATATGAAAAAATATTCTGATTCCATGGAAATCCGTACAAAGCTCGGAGAAGGAACCGTGGTTGAGATGATTGTAAATCTGTAGTCTTTGCTTGTGTGCTTGCGAGAGCATACAGGATTGGAGGTTTGCGATGGATAAGTTTGGCCATTCTGTATATTTAGATGAAAACCTGTGTAAGGGTTGCATCAATTGTATTAAACGTTGCCCCACGCAGGCGATCCGTGTGCGTGACGGCAAGGCAGTGATAACGAAGGAATTCTGCATTGACTGTGGTGTGTGCATTCGTATCTGCCCTCATCATGCGAAGCTTGTAAGAAGAGATGATGCGGATATGATGAAGCAGTTTGCGTATAAGGTGGCACTTCCGGCGCCTGCATTGTTTGGTCAGTTCAACAATCTGGATGATGCAAATATTCTTCTGACCGCACTGAAAAAGATGGGATTTGACGATGTGTATGAAGTGGGTGCAGCAGCAGAACTGGTATCAGAACTGTCACGTAAGTTTGTAGAAGAACATCCCGAGATGCATCCGATTATCAGTACGGCGTGTCCGTCTGTGACACGTCTGATTCGTGTGCGTTTTCCGAATCTGCTTGATCATTTATTGCCGATTCAGGCACCGGTGGATCTTGCTGCGAAACTGGCACGGGAAAAGGCAATGAAGGACAGTGGCCTGCCGGCAGAAAAAATCGGTATTTTCTTTATCTCCCCGTGTCCGTCCAAGGTGACGGCAGTGAAGGCACCGCTCGGTTATGAGAAGAGTGAAGTGGATGGTGTGCTGGCAATCAAAGACGTATATCCGTCATTGGTTAATTATATGAATGATTCAGCAAATCAGCCGGAAGAATTATCGGTGTCCGGTAAGATCGGGCTTGGCTGGGGCTGCATCGGTGGTGAGGCGGGCGGTCTGTTCTCGGAAAGCTACTTGGCGGCGGATGGAATCGAGAATGTAATCCGTGTACTGGAAGACTTGGAGGACCAGAAGTTTTCGGATTTGGAATTCATCGAATTGAATGCTTGTGACGGCGGTTGTGTCGGCGGCGTGCTGAACGTTGAAAATCCGTTTGTTGCAATGGTAAAGCTGAAACGTTTGAAAAAATACATGCCGGTTGCCGGAGCACATGTGAAAGAGATGGAAAATCCGGGTACAGCATATTGGACGGAAGAGGTGGAGTATGAACCGGTATTTAAGCTGGGCAACAGCATGAAGGAAAGCATTGCAAAGATGGCACAGATTGATAAGCTGTTGCAACAGTTTCCGGGACTGGATTGCGGTTCTTGCGGAGCGCCGACCTGCCGTGCGTTGGCAGAGGATGTAATTCGTGGTGTGGCAAAAGAAAGTGACTGTGTTCATGTATTGCGTGATTACATTCATAAGCTCACGGACGAGATATCTAAGTTATAAAAGGTTTTGAACAGAGTTTGTACAAGACTGTTCATGAAATGAGAGGGAAATATGACAGTACAGGAATTGATTGATAAGCAACTTTTTACCGCCTTGTGTGTTGGTGAGGATGACACAGAGAAAAAGATTACCAAGCTGTTCTGTTGTGATCTGTTGAGTATTGCAATGGGGAAGCTTCCGGAGAACTCTGCGTGGGTTACCGTTATGGCAAATATCAATACGCTGGCAGTCGCGATGCTGGCGGAAGCGGCTTGTATCATATTTGCAGAAGGAGTAAAGCCGGATGCAGCAACGATAGAGAAAGCAAAAGCGCAGAATATGACATTGCTTGCAACGGATTTGCCGGTATTTGAGGCGGCGTTGGCCGTGAATCAGGAGTTGATGAATTGATCTCATTGAGTTATGACTTACATCTTCATTCGTGCCTGTCTCCTTGCGGTGATGATGACATGACACCGGCGAACATTGTAGGTATGTCGGCATTAAAGGGTCTGGAACTGATTGCCCTGACCGACCACAATTCGGCGAAGAATTGTCCGGCGTTTTTGAAGATGGCAGAAGAATACGGAATTCTGGCGCTTCCGGGGATGGAACTTACCACCGAAGAGGAAGTGCATGTGGTATGCCTGTTTAGTGAATTGGATGCCGCGATGGCATTTGATGCGTATGTGTACGAGCATCTGCAGCCAATCCCAAACGAAGAAGCGATTTTTGGAAAACAGCAGATTTATAATGAGAATGATGAAGTGGTTGGGAAGGTGGAGAACCTTCTGATTAATGCAACAAATATCAGTTTTGATGAAGTGTATGACCTGGTGGAGCAATATGGCGGGGTCATGATTCCGGCACATGTTGACAAGAATTCAAACAGTCTGATGGCAAACCTTGGCTTTATTCCACCGGATGCAAAGTTTACGACGGCAGAAGTAAAAGATTTGAAGAAACTCCACGAACTGAGAAAACAACATCCATATTTGGAAAAATGCCGTATCATCTCAGATTCGGATGCGCATTATCTGGAACATATCAATGAACCGATGCATGAATTGTATGTGGAGGAACGCACGAGAGAGGCGGTACTGAAAGCGTTGAAGGACAGTCCGACGGTATGAAAAAATGAATATCACAACTTGCTCCGGCATATTCTGTAGAAAGAAATGCCGGAGCTGTTTTTATGCTCTGAACGGAGGAATATGAGATTACATAAAAAAGTATGGTTTTCAATGGTGCTTGTAAGCGTGTTTGCAGTGATGCTTCTGACCGGTTGCGGCTCGAAGCCGGAGGAACCGGAAAAAGTAAGGGATCTGGATTTTACCGTGGTACAGGAAAGCGAATTGCCGGAACAACTGAAACTGTTGATTGGGGAAAAGAAGTGTAATCCGTTTAAACTGACTTATGCCGGTTCGGATGCGCTTTATATTGTCCAAGGGTATGGTGCACAACCGACCGGAGGGTACAGTGTGACGGTGAAAGAACTGTGGCTGGCGGACAACGCAATCTATTTTTACAGCGAGTTACTGGGGCCGAAAGAAGGGGAAAACGTGTCGCAAAACATGAGTTATCCGTATGTGGCGGTTAAGACGGAGATGTTGGATCTTCCGGTTGTTTTTCAGTAGAAAAATAACGCTATATTTTGTTAAAATGCTTGACTATTAACGCTAGATGTGGTACATTATTATCGTTGGGTGCGGTCTATCTTGTGGTTTTGGGGAAAGTTGCAGATGACCGCCGGAACGTATGCCGGCAGCGTTTTGGGGAACGTGGCGGTGGATAAACCGGTCGTTTTTGACGCGGGTCGGCTGGATTGCAAAAGCAAATAATATACTTCAGATGGGGAGGACAATATGAGACAACCGGCAAACATGTGTGCAATCAGAAACACAGTAGTAAGAAATGTTGGAAGAAAAGTTTTGATTCGTTCCAATCGCGGCAGAAACAAATTTGATGTAGAGGAAGGTTTTATTTCCGATACATATCCGAGCGTTTTCCTGGTGCAGGTAAAGGATGATTATAATGATTGTTTCAGAACCAGATCCTTCTCCTACAAAGACGTGTTGACAAAAGAAGTTGAATTGGTGCTGTGCTAATTGCCCGGCCCAGTCGGAATCGTAACGAGGATACAAAAGCCGGTATGACCATAAGGTTATACCGGCTTTGATTTATCCGAAAGATATCGATGGAAATCTTTACTTTCGTGGAAAAAGCACTTTCTTTTTAGATATTTCTGTGCTATAATACTGTTACTTTCGACATTATGACTGTAAATTGCCATGAAATAATAGAAAATGGCATTTTTTCTGTGTTCGGATATCGGACAAGAAGGTCGAATGGAAATGTCGAACCATTATTAATCTGCGGCGAGGAATAGTCTGCCAAAGATTGTTAATAAATTATCAAGGAGGTTCAGTAATGGGTTCTACTAAGAAATCAGTCCCCTTTGCAGGAACAAAAGAGCAGGAAGCGAAGCTGCTTCAGGTGATTGCAGAACACAAGGACGAAAAAGGTGCCCTGATGCCGATCTTACAGAAGGCGCAGGAGATTTACGGCTATCTTCCCATCGAAGTTGAGACGATTATCGCAAACGAAATGGGAATTCCGTTGGAGAAGGTGTACGGTGTTGTTACATTCTACTCCCAGTTTTCTCTGTTCCCGAAGGGAAAATACAAAATTTCTGTCTGTCTTGGAACAGCTTGCTATGTTAAGGGTTCCGGTGACTTGTTTGACAAGCTTCAGGAGATTCTCGGAATTGGTGATGGCGAATGTACCGCAGATGGTAAGTTCTCTCTTGAGTCCTGCCGTTGTGTAGGTGCATGTGGTCTTGCTCCGGTTCTTTTGATCAACGATGATGTTTACGGCAGAATCGGTACCGATGAATTGCCGGGCATTTTAGCGAAGTACGAATAATCAGGAAGAATTGTTATGATGACAGAATTATCGCTCAATGTTCTTGATGTGGCGGAGAACTCGACCCGTGCAGGTGCAAAGTTGGTTGAAATCAGCTTGCTTGCCGAACCGGAAGAGGACCGAATTACCATCATCATCAAGGATGACGGATGTGGGATGACGGAAGAACAGGTTAAGTCCGTGACGGATCCGTTCTATACGACACGGACAACCCGTAAGGTAGGACTTGGCGTACCGTTTTTCAAATATGCAGCAGAGAGTACCGGAGGAAGCTTTGCTATCGATTCGACCGTCGGAGTCGGAACGGTGGTGACGGCAGTATTCGGATATTCGCATATTGACCGCATGCCGGTAGGGGATATGGTAAGTACCATGCACACCCTGATTACCTGTCATGAAGATATTGATTTTTTGTATCGTTACCAGTACGGTGACAAAGAATTTACCCTGGATACCCGTGAGTTTCGCGAGGTATTGGGAGACGTTCCGTTTTCGGTTCCGGATGTATCCGCTTATATCAAAGAATATCTGACGGAGAATACACGCGAGACCGACGGAGGCGTGATTTATTAGAGAAAATAATAAGGAGGAGATCAAATGAAATCTCTAGCAGAATTGAAGGCCATTCGTGAGAAAATGCAGAATCAGGTTAGTCTTCGTTCCGAAAGTGCAGATCAGACCCGTGTTGTAGTTGGTATGGCTACCTGTGGTATCGCAAGCGGTGCACGTCCGGTTCTCACCACACTTTCTGACGCTGTACAGACCAAAGGATTAACGAATATTTCCGTTATCCAGACCGGTTGCATCGGCCTTTGCCAGTATGAGCCTATCGTTGAAGTTCTTGAGCCGGGTAAGGAGAAAGTTACTTATGTAAAGATGAATCCTGAGAAGGCTATGGAAGTATTAGAGAAACACCTTATTGGCGGACAGGTGATCGGAGAGTACACCATTTCCGCAGAGTTGAAATAATTCAGAGGAGGTAACGTTATGTATCGTTCACACGTGTTAGTCTGCGGTGGAACCGGCTGTACTTCCTCCGGAAGTCAGCAGATTATTAAAGTACTGCAGGAAGAAATCGACAAGCACGGTTTAACCGAAGAAGTTGCAGTGGTTCAGACCGGTTGTCACGGACTCTGTGCACAGGGCCCGATTATGTTAGTATATCCGGAAGGCACCTTCTATGCTATGGTTAAGGCAGAAGATGTTCCGGAAATCGTTGCAGAGCACCTGTTAAAGGGTCGTGTTGTAAATCGTCTTGTTTATGTTGAGAACTCTACTTCCGGTGAAGTTAAGCCGCTCGCAGAGACTGACTTCTACAGCAAGCAGCACAGAATTGCACTTCGTAACTGTGGTGTAATCAATCCGGAAAACATTGAAGAGTACATCGGAACCCGTGGTTATGAAGCTCTTGGTAAGGTTCTTACCGAGATGACTCCGGAGCAGGTTATTGATACCGTTCTTGCCAGTG
This sequence comes from Lachnospiraceae bacterium, assembly GCA_045593785.1. Lineage (GTDB taxonomy): Bacteria > Bacillota > Clostridia > Lachnospirales > Lachnospiraceae > SZUA-448. The sequence goes on along the minus strand of JAZNXH010000103.1, from coordinate 4,915 downwards.
GTCTTCGTGGCCGTGGCGGTGCAGGTTTCCCGACCGGTAGAAAGTGGCAGCTTGCAAGAACTCTTGTACAGGATGGCGGACAGAAGTATGTTTGCTGTAACGCTGACGAGGGTGACCCGGGTGCATTCATGGATCGTTCCGTACTTGAGGGCGACCCGCACGTAGTACTTGAGGCTATGGCAATCGCAGGTTATGCAATCGGTGCTAACCAGGGTTACATCTACGTTCGTGCAGAGTACCCGATCGCTGTAGATCGTCTGAACATTGCAATTAAGCAGGCAAGAGAGTATGGTCTGCTTGGTAAGAACATTTTTGAGACCGGATTTGACTTCGACATCGAGTTAAGACTTGGTGCTGGTGCTTTCGTATGTGGTGAAGAGACCGCTCTTATGACCTCTATCGAAGGTAACCGTGGTGAGCCGCGTCCGCGTCCTCCGTTCCCGGCAGTTAAGGGTCTGTTCGAGCGTCCGACCATTCTCAACAACGTTGAGACCTGGGCAAACATCCCGCAGATCATCCTGAACGGACCGGAATGGTTCGCATCCATGGGTACTGAGAAGTCCAAGGGTACTAAGGTATTCGCACTTGGTGGTAAGATTAACAACACCGGTCTCGTTGAGATTCCGATGGGTACTACCCTCCGCGAAGTTATCGAAGGTATCGGTGGCGGTATCCCGAACGGCAAGAAGTTTAAGGCAGCACAGACCGGTGGTCCGTCCGGCGGATGTATCCCGGCTGAGCATTTTGATATCCCGATCGACTACGATAACCTTCTGAGCATCGGCTCCATGATGGGTTCCGGTGGTCTCATCGTTATGGACGAAGACAACTGTATGGTTGATATCGCGAAGTTCTTCCTCGGATTCACCGTTGATGAGTCCTGTGGTAAGTGTACACCTTGTCGTGTAGGTACCAAGAGAATGTACGAAATCCTTGATAAGATTACCAAGGGTCAGGGTACTCTCGAGGATATCGACAAGCTCGAAGAACTCTGCAACTACATTAAGGAGAACGCTCTTTGTGGTCTTGGACAGACTGCTCCGAACCCGGTTCTTTCTACCTTGAAGTTCTTCCGTGACGAGTACATCGCTCACGTAGTTGATAAGAAGTGTCCGGCAGGCGTATGTAAGGATCTCCTTCAGTTTGTTATCGATGCTGATAAGTGTATCGGATGTACCCTGTGTGCAAGAAATTGTCCGGCAGGCGCAATTATTGGCAGCCTGAAGCAGCCGCACACCATTGACACCGCTAAGTGTGTGAAGTGTGGTGCTTGTATGTCTGCATGTAAGAAGGGCGCTATTTCTAAGAAATAATCATAAGGAGGATTCAAAATGGAAACCGTTAATATTACAATAAACGGCGTGGCTGTTGCCGCTCCGAAGGGTTCTACCATTCTTGAGGCAGCTCGTCTTGCAAACATCGAAATCCCGACTCTTTGCTTCTTAAAGGAGATCAACGAGATCGGTGCATGCCGTATGTGTGTGGTAGAAGTTAAGGGCGCAAGAAGCTTAGTTGCAGCTTGTGTATACCCGATCAACGAAGGTATGGAAATCTGGACCAACACTCCGAAGGTATTGGATTCCAGAAAGAAAACTTTACAGCTCATCCTGTCCAACCATGACAAGAAGTGTCTCTCCTGTGTACGCAGCGGTCACTGTGAACTTCAGCAGATGTGCCGTGAACTCGGCGTAGATGATGAGAACTACTACGAGGGTGAGAATCTTGAATATGATATCGACTACTCTGCAGCTCATATGCTCCGTGACAACAACAAGTGTGTACTTTGCCGTCGTTGTGTTGCTGTTTGTGAGAAGACTCAGGGTATCGGCGTAATCGGCGCAAATGAGCGTGGTTACAAGACCAACATTGCAAGTGCATTTGAGATGGGTCTTGGTGAGACCGCTTGTGTATGCTGTGGTCAGTGTATCGCAGTATGTCCTACTGGTGCTCTTCAGGAGAAGGATTACATCGATGACGTTCTTGCAGCAATCGCTGATCCGGACAAGTTCGTAGTAGTTCAGACCGCTCCGGCTGTACGTGCAGCACTTGGTGAAGCATTTGGTTACCCGATCGGAACCAACGTAGAGGGCAAGATGGTTGCAGCTCTTCGTAAGATTGGTTTTGATAAGGTATTTGATACTGACTTCGCAGCTGACCTTACCATTATGGAAGAGGCAAATGAACTCCTTGAGAGAATTCAGAACGGTGGCAAGCTTCCGCTCATCACCTCCTGTTCTCCGGGCTGGATTAAGTACTGCGAGCACTATCATCCGGATATGCTTGACAATCTTTCTTCCTGTAAGTCTCCTCAGCAGATGTTCGGTGCTATGTTAAAGACCTACTATGCAGAGAAGAACAATATCGATCCGAAGAAGATCGTTAGCGTAAGTATCATGCCTTGTACCGCTAAGAAGTTCGAAATCGGTAGAGAGAATCAGGCAGCAGCTGGTCTTCCGGACCTTGACTACTCCCTTACTACCAGAGAACTTGCTCGTATGATCGAGCGTCTCGGCATCAACTTCATCGGACTTCCGGAAGAGAAGTTTGATGAGCCGCTTGGCATCAGTACCGGTGCTGCTGTTATCTTCGGTGCTACCGGTGGTGTTATGGAAGCAGCGCTTCGTACCGCAGTTTGGAAACTGACCGGCGAGACTTCTGACAGCCCGATCGAGTTCAAGGAAGTTCGTGGTACCGAAGGCATCAAGGAAGCTACTTATGAAGTAGCAGGTCTTAAGGTTAAGGTTGCTGTTGCTTCCGGTCTTAAGAATGCAAACGAAGTTCTTACCAAGATCAAGAACGGCGAAGCTGATTATCAGTTCGTTGAGATCATGGCATGTCCGGGCGGCTGTGTAAACGGCGGTGGACAGCCTCAGGTAAGCGGCAGCGTTCGTAACTTCACTGACGTTCGTGGTCTTCGTGCGAAGGCTCTCTACGATCAGGATGCAGCTATGCCGGTTCGTAAGTCTCACGAGAACGAAGCTGTTAAGAAGCTCTATGAAGAGTATCTTGGACAGCCGGGCAGCCACAAGGCACATGAGACTCTGCATACCACTTATGTAAAGAGAAGCATTCACTAATCTTTGACTGAATGTACAATAGAAAACAGCGGTACTGCCAATCGGTGGTACCGCTGTTTTTTGTAACCGCTGATGTTTTTCCGGCGGTTTGGCTCCAGCGCGTCCTGCAAAGTTGTTCAGGGTTTGGCTCCGCGGCGTCCTGCAAAGTTGCTTGGTGCCGGGTCTGCGCGGACGGCTCATTCGCGCGTCTGCTCGAACGTCACCGACGCAATCTTTGTAGGTCGGCGCGGAGCAGGGATACCGAAAAATCTGCAGAGACGGCGCAGGAGCAGGGGGGAGACACAGTAACAGATTTTGTGAGAATGTCGTAAGAGTATGGATTGCGGTATCGTGTCAGTCTTTGATTGTAGTGGAAGAAAAAGAGGTGTATAATAGAAAAAGTGTAAAATCGAACTTATAGGGAACAGAAACTTTGAAGTTGGAGGTCTGTTATGATTATACGAAAAGCTAAAAGTAAAGATGCAGAAGACTTAAAGGTATTATATTTTGAATATTTAACGGCATATCCTCCAACAGAAGAACAAGATATGGATGTGTGGGCTAATCTTCTTGATAAATTCGAGAGAGATGAAAATATGTATTTGTTAGTAGTTGAGGAAAATGAAAAAGTAGTTTCATCAGTACAAATGGCAATAATAGAGAGCCTAACGCATAATATAAGACCTTTTGCAGTTATCGAAAATGTGGTAACACATATAGATTACAGAAACAAAGGTTATGCTTCTGCATTGTTAGATAAAGCATCAGAAATAGCAAAAGAACGTCGATGTTACAAAGTATTTCTAGAAACAGGGTCAAATAAAGAAAGTACATTGAACTTTTACAGAAATAATGGTTTTGAAATTGATAAAAAGCATTCCTGTCTGAAGAGGTTATAAAAAAGTAACTTTCCGTTTAACGGCGTGATAAATTCCAATATGTAGAACAGTTAGATAAACTTGAATTGACCGAGCTCTTTGGAGCGAGGGATGACAATTGAACGGAGTTCAATTGTATGGGCTTGATTCAATTAAACAAACTTGAATTTGTAGGACTCATAAAAATATCAGTAGAACTAATGATGAAAAATCAGAGTATGTGGAGACAAAATGAATAATGTTCAAGAACAAATGATTATAAGAAAAGCAACGAGAACTGATGCAAGACAAATTGCAGAAATAGTAGTTGAAGATTGGAAAAAAGCGTATAAGGGTATCATAGACGATGATTATCTGGATTCCATGAGCGTGGAAGAACGATATCAGATAGAACGGCAGAGATACCAAATTTATAGGGTTGTTGTGGTAGGTAAGGAGATACTGGGTTTCACATGGAATGAGAGTGTCGATGACGAAGCTTCAGATTGTGAAATAATCGCTTTATATGTCAGATATGAAAAAAGAAAAAGCGGAATAGGAAGGATTCTATTTCAAGATTCGGTTGATTCCTTTAGGGCATCGGGTAAGAAAAAAATGATAATATGGTGTCTCAAAGAAAATGATCAAGCCAGACGGTTTTATGAGAAAATGGGTGGAGAAGTGTATAAAAACGGTACTCATAAATGGGGAAACCGAGATTACGATATGATATCCTATCTCTATCACTTGGATGAATAGTCATTTGATACTTTCAGTCCGACAACTTCCAATTTGTAAAACAGTTAGATAAACTTGAATAGGTCGAAGAGATGAAAATTTGATTTTGTACATTCTTGCATGTATGAAGATTAAAATGAAGGAGGATGATAATTATGGCGTCAAGCATTGTTCATTTGGCAATAACAAATGAATTGATAAAAAGATATTCTTTTAGAGATGTCCATAGGTTAAAATATGGGTCGGTAATAGTTGATGCTGGAT
>JAZNXH010000102.1:0-2288 GCA_045593785.1 Lachnospiraceae bacterium | reverse complement strand
AAGGAGTTGGGGGGGCAACTTGTCTTCCTAAGACCGCTTGGCCTCCGACTTGCGGTATGCGAAGGAGAGGTATGCGGGTATTGTACGCTTGTGCTGAATCCTGTGGAAGGACCTTGGATTGGTAAAGGTTATCCGGAAATCGTTGATTTATCAGTATTTAACCACATGCAAAACAGAGGAATTGGTAACAAACTTCTTGATGTTATTGAACAAGATGCTGCAAAAGTATCTGACACAGTATTTTTAGCAGTCGGTCTTCATTCCGGATATGGAGCAGCTCAAAGGATTTATGTCAAGCGTGGATATATTCCAGACGGTAATGGTGTTTGGTATCAAGGAAAACCTCTTGAACAGTATGCGCCATGTTGTAATGATGATGATTTACTGCTGTTTATGTCTAAAAAACTTTAAATTTGACAAGGGGGCAAATTTGCCCCCTGTCTTGTTCCTAACCGGCATTATTTTAATTTGTCAAGTTCAACTGCTCTAATGTTTTGGATTGCTCCACACGTTTTGCAACAGGAACAAGTGATGCTGCTTCGTTTGGGGCTAAACTTTTTTATCTCTCCCATTGGATAGAAAAAAACACCGTGCGTAGTAACAAGTTGTCCTTCCAATAATTCTCCGCCACATTTCTCACATTGTTGATTCTCAAACATATGCAATCCCTCCTATAAATATAGCATTACAGAATCATCCACGGGTGTATACCATATTACACTTCCGTATGATAAAGTGCCGCGATATCTTCCATCTTGCCACCAACCAGCTCACCGTTTGCAAGACGGCGGAAACTACTGAAGAACTTCCATGCATTTTCACAGTTCAGCCAGCGCATCTCATGCTGCTGCGGGCTTCCGCTGCCGAAGATACTGTAACAACAACCGTTCTCACTCTCGAACAGATGCATGGTGAGGACGCTACCGCGGTTCTCATCTTTTTCCTTGCGGATAAGGTCACCGTTGATGCCCATGATGGGATTCTCCCAATTGGACTGATTTTCGAAGCTCACATCGTATTTCGCTTTTGCCTTATTCACTCTTAAGACATATCCCATACGATCGGTACATTTCTGTGCCTGGAACGGAAGTTCCGGAAGCGGAGTCTGCTCACCGCCGACATAGAATACCGGTACGATAGTGTCCTGATTATAGTTTTCAACCGGCTGGCCGTAGGAGTTGCAGCCAACTTCAAAGGTTGCATCCATCGGAGCAACAGCAGCGAACACCTTCGGGTATTCCTGATACATATCCCAGGACTTGCAGCCACCCATGGAGAAACCGGTAGCATAAATCTGCTCGGTATCGATGGAATATTTTTCTTTCAGATGCTCAAGCAGCGACATCATCTCGGTTGCAGTGCTGTTGAGGTGGTTTTCGATGCTGACCAGAAGGAAGTTATACTTGTTCACAACAAGATGCCAGTCAGAAAGCGCTACCATGCACATCGCGGAATCTCCACCGCCATGGAAGCAAAGTACCAACGGCACTTTCTTACCATTATCCATGATGCCCTTGTTATAGTAGGCTACATAGCCGATCTTGTGCTCCGTGGTATCCTTGTCATCACCGCGGTTATCGGCCGCGGTCGGAACAACCGCATAACCCGGCTCTACTGCCATACCAAGCTCGTCGAAGTCTGCTTCTACATCGAGAAAACCTACCATACGGCGGTATTTCTTGATAAACTTTTTGAAATCATCATAGTAATCTGCGGTGTCCTTCACAAAAACAGCATCAAGACCTGCGGTTAATGCAGCATTGACTTCGGCACTGTTGCCGATGGAAACAACCGGGATATCACGGCGCTGTGGAGCCGGAATCACACTTAAGCCCTGCAGAATGCAGACAACCGGAGTGATATCACCCTTGCCGTAAAGGCCGTCGCCCTCGATGGTCTTAAGACAGTTCTTTGCAATATAGTCCGCAGACGTTCCATAACCGTACAGGTAACTGCGAAGCAGTGCGCCACGGATATAGCGCTCCCCCCATTCGCCGGTAAAACGGTTACGCATAACAGCAACGCCGTCTTCGTAGTATTGACTGATCTTGGTGTTAGCGATGATGGAGGCGAAGAGGTCTGCCGGAGCCTTCTCCCAGCCACCTTCATTAGTCGGGTAGATAAATACCACACTTCCGCCATACTCCTTCGCAATACAGGACAGACCGCTTTCGTCTGCAAACTGCTGTGCTTCTTCCAAAGAGTATTTCTTTTCGCCGAAAATCAGAAGGTATGGCGTACGGAATCCGTAGTTGATAATATCCGTGTAAAGGTCACACTTTGGCATA
>JAZNXH010000101.1:0-15071 GCA_045593785.1 Lachnospiraceae bacterium | reverse complement strand
GATAATAAATACAGTTCTTTGCCGGGTCAAGTCCTGCTGCTATGTAGAGCGTCAGAAGATTTCGCGCTCTTTTTCTCAATTCTGCCGGATCCTGGCGCACAGTAATAGAGTGCTCATCTACTACACAGTAGAAAGTCTCGTACTCATTCTGCAATGTTACAAAGTTTTTCAACGCTCCAAGATAATTGCCAAGCGTCAGATTACCTGTCGCCTGCATTCCGCTAAATAATGCTTTTTTTCCGTCTATCATAAACTTTACTTCCTTTCTGTTTCTGTCATTTCTGATATCTTCAATTCAATTTTCTTATCCGGTTCTGTATGTTTTATAAGCTTCGCAGATTTCCTGCCTTGTGCTTCTCTCAGATTTTTTCTACGAGTCCGATCAGTTGCTCAAAGGAATCCGCGACTTCGTCCCATCCGTCTGCTGTACCAAAACCATAACGCGCAAAGATGAACGGAACACCGGCTTCCGTAGAGGCATCCTTATCGCCCTGGGTATCACCCATATACACCGGTGCTTTCAGTTGCCATCGGTCAATGATATTGCGGATGTTCGCTGCCTTCAGTTCACCGGTATCACCGGGGCACAAATGGTCATCAATCAGGTATCCGAACTTGTGACCTTCCAGAAATGCTTCGATATATCCCGCTTTGCAATTGCTCACAATGAACAATTGAAAGCCTCGTTCTTTTAACTGCCTTAACGTTCCCTCGACATCTCCGAGCAGTTCCCCTTTCTGTTCTACCAGATACGGGCACTGTTCCCGTACGCAGATTTCCATCACCGCAAGTGCTTTTTCAAACGGTACGGACGGAAACATGCCCCTTGCAATATCTTCCAAAGGAAGTCCGTAGAATGACTTCAAGCGCGGGCCGGTAATCTCATCCGTAATCTCCGGATAAGCCGCAGCCACGCGTTTCCATACCACTGCCGCCGGTTCTGTGGAATCCCACAAGGTTCCGTCAAGGTCAAATATAATTGCATCTGTTTTCAGCATAACTACCTCGATTCAAAACAACATGTTCGTATCATATTACCATACAAAAAAACTCTTTTCAACTTTTTCTTCCCATCTGCATACATTGTAACAATACACAATAACGGTTTCCTGGAAGGCTGCCATGTTTCTCGATACTTATTTACAACCCTCCGGCGCTACCCGCCTCCTTCATCTTCTGCAGGCAGCCCAGCCCTTTCTCACGCCAAGCTGGTGCAAACTCGCTGATCTGTGCATCCGCTTTTTGAGCATTACCGAACTCGTTTCCAATCCCCAGAGTCATAATTTCCAGCGTCTGTTCCGGGATGCCAGGAACTGTAGCCCAAGCGAAAACATGGATGCTCTGCTCTGCGCCATCCGCCCGTTCTGTCTGGAGGAAGAGCTCAAACTATTGCAGATGTTCGAGCAATTCCAACAGATGCAAAAAGCAATGGATCTATGGAAAATGTTCTCCGATCTTGCCCCTGACTTCATGCAGGATATGGATATCGTCCCGGACGTTTTCCAACCGGAACCGGATACCACGGATGCTCCACCGATACATAACCGGACAGGGGACGATTCTGCATTTCTTGCCTTCCTGTCTCCGGAGCAACGAGCACTTTATGACAGCATTCTGGCAGAAGATGACAGCAATGAAAGCACAATGCATTCTTAATCTCACAACGCATTCTGAACTGTATTGTGCAATCATACGATAGAATATCATTTTATATTCAGAAAGGAGAACTCATGGATATTAACGTATTAACTAACCACCCTATTTTCCAACAGATGCAGCCGCAAAAACAAAAACTCCTTCTGGAATGTGTCAGACTTTCTACGGAAAGTTCACACTCCGAAGGAGTTAGTTTCGATAAAACATTGCCAATTATGCTCGCAATGCATCAGAAGATGAAAAAACAGGGGCTCAGTTTCACTGCAGAAGAACGCAATGTCCTGATTGACGTCCTCAGTTCCGGGTTGTCACCCGCCGAGCGTTCCCGTATGGAAATGATGAAAAAGATGATGCACTGATTACGCCTCTTCTCTTTCTTCTCTCTTCCATGCCACAACAACTGCCGTCAGGGTAATTGCAGAAATACTTCCTAACAAAAGCAGCAGCGCACTGTTATGGTCATCACCGGTCTGCGGTGTGTTATCTTTCTGCGTTGTGGCGCTTTGTGTTGTTCCTGCAGGCTTCGTCGGTACGTTTGTCTCTGTCGGTGCCTTGGTTGGTGCTTTTGTTGGTGCTTTCGTCGGAGTCGGAGTCGCTGTTGGCGCTTTCGTCGGAGCTTTCGTCGGAGCCTTTGTCGGCTCCGGCTCCTCTTCCTCCTCGGACTCAGGAGCAACACCGTTCAGTACAAAACCATAAACTGCATTATCTGTAACCGTAAACTTCGCACAGATAATTTCATCTACAGAAACAAATTCAAACGAAGGATAACTCAGTTTACCGGAAGAACTTACACTAACAACCTTCAGGAAATCCGTCTGAAGATACGGTTCATCCTCCTCGTCATACTGGAACATGTTATCGGAAATCGGAACAATGACATCCACATCCGAATCAGTCGATGCATAATAATCGCCTTCGTCTTCGTCATATTCATACAGTCTGACATCCATTGCAAAATTTCGGTTATGGTCCGGATTCAGCTTTGCGGATTCCATTGCTTTATGCAACTTATTCATAGAATCCACATCGTCGATCATTGTCAGCATATACAGTTCCGGATCCAGACTGGTCTTCTTTAACTTCGCTGCAATGTAAGTAGATTCCCAGATGCCTTCCGGCACTTCATCCACCCAGAGAGAATACTCATCGTAATCCACCTCGATTTCCCTGGGAGCAGCGCTTGCTGAGGTAATGCCAAACATCCCAACCAGCAAAGCAAGTACGATTATCAAAATCGGAATTTTCTTTTTCATATCTATCTCCCCTTTTTCACACTAGTCGCACTTTCTTGCCAATACCACCAGACGTCCGTCTGTGATTTCTTTATCACAAGTGGAAAGCGTCAACAGGCGGTCGCCGTACTCTGCGCGGTTTCCGGTATCGTAATACGCCAACTGCTCTACAGCAGAAATAAAGCTATCAAACTCTTCTTTGGTGTCCGCCTGAATAAAGTTGTAGTAACGGAATGCCACTTCATCCACATAAGCTACTCTCGACTGGAATACTGCAACAATTTCATATTCGCCGCGTTCCTGAATCGTATCAAAATATATTGTGGAATGCTCTTTGAAAAAACGATAATCCTTGTAATCAGCCAATCCGGCAAACATTGCACCACTGTTCATGCTGTGACCGTAAATCAGCATGTTGGTGGTCGGCTTGTCAATGTCACAACGCGCATCCAAAAAAGGAAGACCGTTCACATCATCATCGCCGTCAAAATCACGGTAAAGATAATATTCCATATCATCTTTCGTCTGCATTACCGGATAATTTATCTTTGTATCGGGAATGCGGATCCAACCAATCAAATCCTCATTTTTCCGATACAACTCTGCATACTCCGGAAGAACCTCCCCCTGTTTTACTTCTTCCGGCTGTCTCATGCTATCACTCAGCACAATGTCATCCGCACCTGCCATGGCAACCCGTTCCATTGACGGTTCGTCTGCCTTCGCTTTTTGCATCGGCTGCAACACGCTGTTTTGCAACGCTTCTATCTTCTTTTCACTTGCAAAACTCTTAATTCGGTACGAAACTTCATCCGTCACACAATATCCCAGCAAAAGTGCCGACATAATTCCTACCAGCAAAAGCAAAGAACGCTTCTGTTCTTTTTTTCGCTTCTTTGCTACAGCTGTCTCATTCCCTTTTTTCTCAGCGTTCAAGTGCTTGTTTTCTACACGATTAGAACCGTTGTTTTTCTTTGTTTTCGAGGTCTTTGCAGTCGGAATTCTCGTATAATTTTCCGCATAATCCAGACTTCTTACCGCCTGATTGCGTATCGGTCGACGCCCCGGTATTTCTTCCGTATCATCCGGCATAAAATCACGGTAACGGTCATACTCTTCTGCATCATTTCCGATAATCCGGATGGAGTTTGCCAGTCTTATCCTGCGACTCTCTTCATATGCACGAATCCGTTCTTCCTCTTCTTCGGTCGTCCGGTATCCCTGTCTGCGGATTCCTGCACCTACACCGCGGTCAGACGGTCTTGTTTTTCGGAGCAATTCCCGCATGAACTCTTTTCCCACTTCAGTTTCAAAATAAAAAGGCTGGTTCTTCAGTTCACGAAACAAAGCTGCAGCAGCAGTCGGATTGTTCAAATCCGTCTGCTTCCGTAACAGCTCAATTCGGCCCGAGTCACGCAGCCCTGCCATATATTCTGCTTTTGAGAAAAACTCTACATTTCCGATCTTCATGCTCTTCCCCCGGCATTTGACACCAATCGTAGTTCTAACATCATCTTGCCTGTGATTGCCCCAACAACCACAACTTCTTGTACTACATAATGGTTATCGGTAATTCGGGAGAAAACTTTATAGCATTTTTAAACTTTATCTCGAAGTGCTTCCAAATCCGCCATTCCGTGTACTTACAGCCTCATCATCTACTGTAATTCCATATTCCGTGAAGATTCCCTGAGCAAATGCTTCGCCGGTTTTCAATTGCAGTACCTTACCATCCTTGGAGTCGTTCGTAATCTTGATCTGAATATGACCTTCATTATCAGAACCGTAGTAGTCACTATCGATGACTCCGACCGTATTTGCAAGCTGCATCCGGTAGCGGAATCCAAGCCCGCTGCGCGGATAAATCATCAGTACCCAGCCTTCCTCCATCCGCGCACGGATTCCGGTCGGAATCTTGGCTGATTCTCCCGGTTGCAGTACAATGTCGCAGGTTGAAAAGAAGTCATACCCTGCCGACCCTGAGGTTGCTCTTCTTGGCAAAACAATTCCGTTATAAATCGTTTCTACACCGGCATTTCCTGCAGCAAGTACGTCCGGAAATGTATCTTTATAAGTCTTTTCAAATTCTTCCAAACTTACTTTTTCAAATTGCGCAATTCTTCTCATTTTGTTATCCCCATTTTATACGTTATTGTGTCAATCACCATATAATATGCGGGAACAGAAAAGTTTCCGTCCCCGCTGTTGAAAGCTTAGATTTCCTTTAAGAAAGCCAGATAACCGTTCTTGGTTTCAACGATATCGACCTTACTAGCTACCTCCCAAGGTGCATGCATGTTGTGAAGTGCAACACCACTGTCAATCACCTGCATATTGAACTTCGCCATAATATAAGCAATCGTTCCTCCGCCGCCCTGATCTACTTTACCGAGTTCTGCGAACTGATACGATACATCATGTTTGTCAAAAGCATTGCGAAGTTTTGCAATATACTCCGGATTTGCATCGTTGCAGCCGGACTTTCCGCGCGAACCGGTATACTTATTAAACACAATACCCTTTCCGAAATATGCACAGTTCTTCTTCTCCATTACGGACGGGAAATTCGGGTCATACGCTGCACTTACATCAGAGGAGAGCATATGGGAATTCTGAAGCGCTCTACGCAGACCAAGTTCCGAATACTGACCCATGCGGTCCATCAGTTCAGCGACTGCATTTTCAAAGAACGCCGAAGACATACCGGTTGCACCGACACTGCCGATTTCTTCTTTGTCAACCAGGATGCAGCCTGCAGTACGGTCGGTCTCCTTCATCTCAAACAATGCAGTCATCGAAGTATATGCACAAATACGGTCATCATGTCCGTACCCCATAACCATACTGCGGTCAAGGCCGTAATCTCTTGCCTTTCCTGCTGTTACCACTTCTAACTCAGCAGAGGTAAAATCATCTTCTTCAAAATCATATTTTTCTTTGAGAAGCTTTAAGATATTGGCTTTTACTGCTTCTTTTTCTTCCTTATCAAGCGGCATACTTCCGAACAATACATTCAAATCCTCGCCTTCAATCACACGTGCAGCCTTCTTGTCCATCTGGTCTGCAGCGAGGTGAATCAGCAAGTCGGAAATACCTACTACCGGATCATTCTCGTCTTCACCGATTACGACATTGATCTTGGTGCCGTCTTTTTTCACTACAACACCGTGAATTGCCAACGGAATGGTTACCCACTGATATTTCTTTACACCGCCGTAATAATGTGTCTCAAGCATTGCAAGATCACTGTCTTCATAAAGCGGATTCTGCTTCAAATCAAGGCGCGGAGAATCAATATGCGCTCCTAACAGTTTCATACCGTTCTCCAACGGTTCTTTCCCGATCAGGAACAACAGGATGTTCTTATCCATATTGTTCACATATACCTTATCACCGGCTTTCAGCGTCTTACAGCTGTACAGATTCTTATATCCCATCGCCTCTGCCTGACGAATCACTTCGGTAACGCACTCACGCTCTGTCTTGCAATCCGAGATAAACTTCTTATATCCTTCGCAATAATCGAAGATTGCCTTTTTCTGCTTGTCGTTATATTTCAGCCATGCATTTTTTACTTTTTTTTCGTTCTTTTCGGTTTTCTTTGCAGTTTTTTTCTCTGCCATGTCAATATCCGTCCTTTCCGAGCGTTCTTCTGCCCATGTATTGTTATTATACAAAAATTCACTGCATAATACAAGAGAACTGCATAACGAAAACAGACAATCCTTAAAAAAAGAGTGCGATTCGGTCACGGAACGGCTCAAAATTGCACTCTTATTAAATCCTGATATAATTTATCGATTTATTATATGTTTTTCGCTTTTTACTGTTTTTACAGTGTTCTACTTCTGTCGATCTTTTTGAGGAACCTGAGAATTAATTTTAAATTCTTTAAAATTCCGTCTGAAGCAGTTCCAACAGAGATTTTCCTGCTTTCGACAACGGCATTTTCCGATTTGTTGCCACATAAAACGCTCTCGGAGGGATTTCCGGCTCAAATTTCAGCTGAAATACCTCTTTTGACTTCATATATTCTTCCGCAAATGAAGCCACAACGACCCCGATGCCAAGATTTCGCACAACAAACTGCACAATCATATCGCTGGTAGCCAATTCAAACTCCGGTCGCAACTCGAGAGCATTCTCCTTTAAAAACCGATCTACATAACTTCGTGAACTTGTCCCTTTTTCCAGACAAATAATTGGAAGTTCCTGAAGTTTATCCCACGAAAGCAGCTGATCTTTCAAATGAGAAAACCGACTTCCGGCAATAAATATGTCCTGTATCTGCTTTACCGGCTCTACAAAAATATCTTCTGTTTCCTCGAGTGGGCCGCTAACCACGCAAAAGTCGATGATACCTTCCCGCAATTTCAAAATCGTCTCCGGAGTCGGTCCGTTGGTTACATTTACCTTTACACCGGGATATTTTTCATGAAAACGCTCCAAATAAGGGAGCAGATAGTATTTTAAGGTCATATCACTTGCTCCGATATGAATTTCTCCCTGCTCCAGCTCCAACATGCTCTGTAATATATGTTCGCCCTGACAGATAGTCTCATACCCTCGTTCCACATACTGAAACAGAGTCTGGCCTTCCGCGGTCAGTCGGATTCCTTTCTGTGCACGCAAAAATAACGTCACCCCAAGTGCTGCTTCGAGCTGACGTATTGTCTGACTGACTGCAGGCTGCGATACACACAAGCGATTCGCAGCCGCAGTAATGCTTCCTTCTTTTACTACATGATAAAATATCCGATAATACTCCAGACTGATATTCATGCCACTACTCCTCCGGAAGCCATGCGTCTTCCGTATAATATCCGCCCGCATTCCATAACAACCAATCGGTCAGTCCGCTCTCGTACGTTGCCTCCATCTGAATTCGGAGTACTTCTGCATCGTATACCAGATAACGGTCTTCTCCGTTTTTCGTTCCCAGATAAGATGCCGTAAAATCCTGCAACCATGGTCTGCAGATTGCTCTGTGCTGATATTCCGGAATCTCCGCAATCTTCTTATTAGAAGAATTCAGTGCCATTTTTATTATCTTAGCAGGTTCTTTGTCCGGATACGGGATTCCTGCATAACCAAAGCCATAATGGGAAGGATAAATCATCGGGCAGATATAGTCCAGATATCTTGACATTTCCTTATAGTCCTGTCCTACGGCTGCCGCATCCAGCTTGCTGCTGATTACAATACCGTAAACATCCGCTGACACATATACATCATGCATTCGTAAGGTTTCACATAAGTATTTGATTCCTTCGGTAATTGCTTCTGTTTTTGTCTTGGTTTCCGCTTCAATGCCCCAGTTAATATTCGCAACACCATCGGTCGGAAAACGCATGTAATCGTAGTTAATCTCATCAAACCCGATATCTGCGCAAGAGATTCCTACCTCTGCAAGATATTCCCACACTTCATGTTTATACGGACTTACCCATGCACTGTTCGAAGTATCATAAAATTTAGAACCGTCCTGATTGTAAAAAGTCAGTTCCGGCTTTGCTTTTGCCAGAATCGGATCTTTAAATGCAACCAGACGTGCAATTACATATACACCATGGTCTTTCAATGTTTTTACAATCGACGGCATGTTTACAATCGAACGTAACGCACCGATTTCCTTCGCTGTTTCATTTTCCATGGCATAGACAATGGCACCACTATCTGCCTTTACGTCAATCACAACTGCGTTCAGTTCCGTCGTATCGAGATAATATAACAACTCCTCCATATACGCACTGTTCTTGGCAACATCCGGCGACAGATACACGCCTTTTGCCTCCACCGGAGTACGTTTATCAACATAATCCGCCATCCAGATTACTTCCCCTTCCGGTATCGCAATTGTAGGCGTCGGAGTTGCTGTCGGTTCCCATAAACCAAATGGACCCTGTGCAATTTCCTTCAGTGCATCATTCCCTTCACTTTCCGGTACAACCGGCGGTTCCGTCGGTGTCGGCACCGGACTCGGGGTAGCAGTAGGAGCCTGCGTTGTAATATTATTCTGACCGTTTCCGGCTTCCTTTTTCAAAAGGATTATCGTACTGACCACAATCGTTACAACCAAAACACCCAAAATGATAAGCGGCAAAGGGTGTCTCCTTCTTCTTCGGAAGGAATTTCGCTTCTGTGCCGCTTTAAAATCCAAATAATCGTTATGTCCCATACTCTTTCCGTCCGTTCACACGATTACCCGTGAACCGGTAATCCCATCTTGTCCATAATCATTAGAAACTTATCTGTATCAATCGGTTTTACCGCATATCCCTCACAACCAAGCTGAAATGCTTTATCCACCTGGTTCACTTCGTTCAATGCAGTCGTCATAATCACTCGCGCGCGCTTCGTTGCAGTGTCATATCCTGCCTCAATCTGTCGGATTGTTTCCAATGCCTCCAGTCCGTCCATGTTCGGCATCATGACATCAAGGCAGACAAGATCATACGGTTCCCCATCTTCCAACGCAAGTTCAAACGCATTGACAGCCTCCTGACCATCTACTGTCACGTCAACTTCCGCGTATTTGGTCAAAAACCTCAACATGAATTTTCTGCTTGCGAAATCATCTTCTGCTATCAATATCCTCATCCGAAATCTCCTCCTTCTCCTCTGCCTCACTATGGTACGGAATCCGGATTACTACCTTCAACCCATGATTGCGCTCACTATCAACGCAAATCGTGCCTCCAAGTTCGTTTATATTATGCCATACGGTATCCATGCCGACGCCACGGCCCGAATACTCGCTCACACGCTCATTCGTAGTTACTCCGGGCGCAAACATCAGATTCAGAATGTTTTCAAAGCTCATCTCATCCCCAACGGAAACCAATCCCCGCTGGATGGCCGCTTCTTTAATTTTATCCGCGTTAACACCTCTTCCATCGTCCTCTACAATCAATTCAAAAATATTGTCTTCCTCCAGATGACGATACGATATGCATATATTACCTTCCGGAGATTTCCCTTTGCTTATTCTGCTTTCTTTACTTTCGATTCCGTGATCGATTGCATTGCGAATCAGATGAACCATGGTGGAAGACAGACGATCCAGCCAGCCTTTCTCTACTGCAACATGCTCTCCCTCTATCGTGAGCGTCACAGCTCTTCCAAGTCGGTCATTCATCTCATGGACTGTCCTTCTCAGCTTCGGCGACAAATACGAAATCGGAGTCATCCATGCATTCGTTGCCCAATCGCGTAATTCTTCCAGCAAACCATCGTATGCACATAATAAATCTGAAAACAGTATTACCTTGTCGGAAAAACGATCTACTACCTGTTCTTCCATCTGCTGCAGGCGTTCAATCAAGTGATACAGTTCTGTAATATCGCCGGTCGATACCGTAAGTTTTTGTGTGGAAACCGGAGCATGGTCTTGGTTTACTGCTACTCCAATCCGGTCAACCATAACTGCCGTCTGTGACGCTGCCGGTTCCGATATCGGCTCTTTTCCTTCGCTTTGAACATCCTGCTTTGTTTCCGCCGTTTCGTTCAACGTTTCGGTCTGGCTTCCGATATAAAAACGCATCGGTTCCGCGCGTAACTCGCTCTTTGCCTTTTCTTCTACCTGCTCTACTTCATCCGGATGCATGCGGGCAGCCAGGCGGTCCCGATATGCCAGAATCCGTTCACGCAACCCGTCTCCGTCTGTTGGTTGTGCACTGCCGTTCTCAATCCGCATCAGTTCATCAGCCGTATATTCAATCACTTCCATCAGTACTGCTGAGAACTCATCAAAATCCAAAACCCCATGAATCTCATCCCTACAATAATACAACACTTTTTCAAAGGCTCGCATCGGAACGGCAACACATTCATAAAGCATCATGGTTGCATCTGCCTTCAAGGTATGTGTAATCCGGAATATCTCATTTATTAAGTTCAAATCGTATTCCTGCTTCTCATCTGCCATGGAAAGATATGTCTCGTACTGACTAATCAAATCCTGACATTCTGCCATGAAGATTTCCATCATAGGATCTCTGGTCATATGGTTTCTCACTTTCGCCTTAGTGTTTTAACTGTCTCTGTACCTTATTGAACACTTCGATAATGTCCGGATCAAAACTCTTTCCGGCTTCTTCGTTGATAATCTCAATCGCTTTCTCATGAGAATATGCATCTTTGTAACAACGTTTACTGCACAAAGTATCGTAAACATCAACAACCGCTGTAATCCGCGCTGACAACGGAATGTCCGTTCCTGCAAGTCCATGCGGATAACCGGTTCCGTCCCAACGCTCGTGATGGCTCTCCGTAATGTCAATTGCCATCTTTAGCATCGGATTCCCATAACTCTTTTCATAGATTTCGCGCAGAGAATCCGCACCGAGTGTTGAATGTGTCTTAATAATCTCCATCTCAGCCGGAGTCAGCTTCCCTGCTTTCAGAAGCACTCTGTCCGGAATCGTAATCTTTCCGAGGTCATGGAGCGGAGCAACCATTTCGATCATGTCAACAAACTCATTTGATATTTCACGGGAAAACTTCGGGCTGAACTGCAGGGACATTGCTAACATCCGCGCATTCTTTCCTACATTTTCAGCATGGTGTTCGCTGGTGTTGTCTCGGCCTTCCGCCATCTTCGCCAAAGCAAAGATTACAAGATGCTGTTGCTCATTCATCTTACGAATCTGTGCGTTGATCGTCTTTTGCAGCTGTTTATTGTATTCCTCCAGCTCTCTCTGCATACGATATAACTTCAGATGGGTTCCGACACGCAGCGATACTTCTCTTTCTTCAAACGGCTTCTGTATAAAATCAACACCGCCAATCAAAAATCCTTTTTCTTTTGTCTCCGGAGATGCCATCGCTGAAATAAAGATAACCGGAATATCCCTTGTCTTAACATTTTTCTTCAACATGGCACAATACTCGAAACCATCCACATCCGGCATGGTAATATCCAACAGAATCAAATCCGGCAACTTTGCCTCAATCGCATCCATCGCCTGTTTTACACTGGTAACCGGACGTGCAATATATCCTGCTTTCTTAATGATATCGGTCAAAACAACGAGATTGGCAACCACATCATCTACGATCAGTACATTTTCCGTTTTTTTCTCTTGCATCACCATCTTGCATCTCCTACCCTGAAACCGTAACCTACCTGTTATTTTTTGTCCAGCACTTCTTCAAATGCGCTGTCCAATTCTTCTCCCAACTCGGCTGATTTGTCCTGATCTTCCTTGCGTACTGCCAGTTCCAAACGGAATGCCAGCTTCCTCAAATCCGGCAAATTATCCGGAATCATATTTTTCACAACGCCTGCAAACTCCTCTGCTTTCTCCCAATTACCCAAATCGATGCAGAGTTTTAACTTTTCCAACGATTCGCGCGCCGTGTACAGATTTTCATTCTCATCAAGAAGGTCTTCTTCCTCCAGAATGCTCCGGTACGATACACTCTTTCCGTCACTTGCCTTACTATATTCAAACCGACCAACCGGTGTAGTATATTCTTCTTCGCCTTCTTCCGGTTCTGCCAGACTCGCTTTTACTGAGAATGAGAATGTACTTCCCTTTCCTTTTTCACTATCAACACGAATCTGTCCACCCATCAATTCAACCAGCTGTTTGCTGATTGACAGACCGAGTCCCGTTCCGCCATATCGTCTGGTAATCGAACCATCTACCTGTGAAAACGATTTGAACAGACGCTCTTTTTCTTCCTCATTGATGCCGATACCGGTATCAATCACCATGAAAAAGAGTTCCACCTGTGTACTTGTCCGCTTGTTCACAGATACCTCCAGCGCAATATATCCAACTGAAGTAAACTTCAACGCGTTTGCAATCAGATTATTGATAACCTGACCCAGACGCACCTCATCCGTAATAATATAAGTAGGTACATCCGGTGCAATATTTGCAATCAATTTCAAGCCTTTTTCGTTCACTTTATTCAAATGAAACGTTAACAGCTCGTCCAGGAATTTACGGAAATTAAACTTTGCCCGCTCAATCGTCATCTTTCCTGCTTCTATCTTTGAAAAATCAAGAATATCATTGATAATCTTCGACATATTATTACAGTTGCGGATAATGATATTTACAGTTTCCTGCTGACTTAAGTTCAACGGTGTATCCAGGAGATTCTCTGCCATCCCCTTCATTCCGTTCACCGGCGTTCTGAGTTCATGCGTAATATTTGCCATAAACTGCGTCCGCATGCGAATGCCGTATTCCATTTCTGCCAAAGATTGTTTTGCAGTCCAGACAGATTCTTTTTGTTCTGTATAATCGGTACTGATAATAATGCCGGCAATCTCATCATCTTCCATTGTTACTAAGCTTGCCTTCACCGGATAACAGGTCTTGTTCTGGCGATATGCTGAAGTTTCCACTTCTGTTTCCTGTGTCTTCCACACAGCATGACCGTTCACCACTTCCACGAGTTCCGGAAAAATGTCACAAACCGATATCCCGCGCAACGCTGCTCCGTATGAAGTCTCTTCTTCTGCGACCGTGTTACAATACGCGATGATACCTTCCTTATTAAAAATAAAGAAAGCCTCCTTACAATGTGCCGCAATTTCATAATAACACTGCAACGGTATGTTCTTCATATAATTCACCTTTCCGTACTTGCAACCATTTGTTGCGCTATATTACAATGATATTCTTTCACACTCTTTTTGTCAATGTATCGGCTTGCCGAAGCCACTATTTTCTTGCTTTTCCGAGATAAATTTCCTAATATTCACCTTTGTTTCGTATCGTGTATTCGCGCAAACCTTTCACAAAACGTGATTTTTTCTTTCATTTCACGAATGGTATTGACACATTTTTCTATTTTTGTTATAATAATCGGACACACAAAGAGACAGATAAGAATGGAGGGGTTCTATGAATTTTAACCTGCGCTTGAAACAGCTTCGCCAGCGACACAAACTGACGCAGAGCGAACTTGCTGATATTCTGGGCTTAAAGCCGACTGCAATTTCAAATTATGAGTCCAAGCGTAACGAACCGTCATTCGATAAGCTGATTGCATTATCCAAGTATTTTGACGTATCGTGTGACTATCTGCTCGGCATTTCCGATGCATATCTTCCGGTAGGCGGTGAAGTTCTCGACAAAGACATCGTAGACTTTTTCAATCTTTACCAGCAATTGGATCAGGAATCTGCAGCCGAGTTAAAGTCTTATGTTGAATATCTGATTTACAAACAGGAACACCGTTAATCACACACTCTCATAAGAAAACAGCCGTAAGTAGCAACTTACGGCTGTTCTTTTATTCTTCGGATTGTTCTTCCTGTGCATTCTTCTCCTGTTCCGGTTCTTCTGCTACAGACTCTTTCTCCAACTTAGATACTTCTGCTTTTCCTACTGCATCCTTATGGGTTCTGTTATAGATTGCCTGGAGCACAAAAATCCAAACCGGCACCACAAAAGTACAATAAAGCGACGCAACAAACAAACCTCCGGTGCTCTCTTTTTGTAAAGCCGCGCTTACCAAGGTAACTACATAGATTCCCAAAAGCAGGAACACACCAATCAATGCTCCGATTCTTCTGAATTTATCACTCATAATCATTCCTCCTGACCTGCAGACTTCTTAATATGTTCCAGATACTGCAGAATTGTCGTTTCATATCCCTGTCCGTCCGGGCGATAGAAAACCCTGTCCTTTATCTCATCCGGGAGATACTGCTGCTCCACATAATGTCCCGGGAACAGATGCGGATACTTATAACCGATTCCGTGTCCAAGTTTTGACGCATCACTATAGTGTGCATCCTGCAGATATGGCGGAATCGAAGCAGTTCGTTGCTCTTCTACTAACTTCAAAGCATCAAAAATCGCATTTGTTGTTGCATTGCTCTTCGGTGCAGTCGCAACATAAGCAGCCGCCTGCGCCAGAATCAGTTGTGCTTCCGGCATGCCAACCCGCTCTGCAGCCAGTGATGCATTCACCGCTACTACGAGCGCCATCGGATCCGCATTAGACACATCCTCCGATGCACAAATCATAATCCGCCTTGCGATAAACTTCGGATCCTCTCCGGCATACAACATACGCGCCAGATAATAGATGGCTGCATCCGGGTCTGATCCCCGCATACTCTTAATAAATGCTGATATGGTATCGTAATGGTTGTCTCCGTCCTTGTCATACTTCAGCACTCTTTTCTGAATGCATTCAGACGCGACCTCAGTT
>JAZNXH010000100.1:0-2433 GCA_045593785.1 Lachnospiraceae bacterium | reverse complement strand
GGTTCCCATTCCTTCATTGATACGTTTGAGGAGCAGCTCATCGGCAAGAAGATTGGCGAAGAAGTAGAAGTAAATGTTACTTTCCCGGCTGAGTATCACGCAGCAGAACTTGCAGGAAAGCCGGCACTCTTCAAGGTTGCGATCAAGGGCATCAAGTGCAGAGAACTTCCGGAACTGAATGATGAATTTGCACAGGAAGCATCCGAATTTGATACTTTGGATGAATACAAGGCTGATATTAAGGCAAAGATTCAGACAAGAAAAGAAAAAGAAGCAGATGCTGCAAAGCGTGAAGCAGTAATTACCAAGATTATCGAGAACACCGAGATGGATATTCCGGAAGCAATGGTAGAGCAGCAGAAGATGCAGATGCTCGAAGACTTTGAGATGAGACTTCGTTCCCAGGGTCTTAGCATTGAACAGTATATGCAGTTCACCGGCATGACCGCGAACAAGTTCATGGAGAGCATGGCTCCGCAGGCACTCAAGGATATCCAGTATCGTCTGGTACTTGAGGCAATTGCAGCAGCAGAGAAGATCGAAGTAGAAGACAGCGAACTGGATGCAGAGTACCAGTCCATCGCTGATATGTCAATATGCCGCTCGACAAGGTTATGAGCGTAATCGGCGAAGAAGAAATTGCAGGTCTTAAGAAGGACGTTGCAGTAAGAAAAGCAGCAGACTTGATCGTTGAGGCAGCAGTTGTAAAATAATTAGTACGAAAGGAAGCGTTACGTATGGGATATTTAGTACCGACCGTATTGGAACAGACCAGCCGCGGTGAGCGTTCTTATGATATTTACTCCCGCCTTCTGAAGGAGCGTATCATTTTCTTAAGCGGTGAGGTGACAGATGATTCTGCTTCCCTGATTGTAGCACAGCTCCTGTTCCTCGAATCAGAGGATCCGAGCAAAGATATCCAGCTTTATATCGACAGCCCCGGAGGTTCCGTATCCGCAGGCCTTGCTATCTTTGATACGATGAATTACATCAAGTGTGATGTGGCTACCACCTGTATCGGTATGGCAGCAAGCATGGGTGCGTTCCTTCTGGCAGCAGGTGAAAAAGGCAAGCGTTATGCATTGCCGAATGCAGAAGTGATGATTCACCAGCCGCTCGGCGGAGCAAGAGGTCAGGCAACGGATATTAAGATTGCAGCAGATCATATCTTGAGAACCCGTGACCGTCTGAATCGTATCCTGGCTGAGCGTACAGGAAAACCGTTAGAGACAATCGCAGCAGATACTGAGCGCGACAATTTCATGACAGCGCAGGAAGCTTTGGAGTACGGCCTGATTGACAGCATTCCGACTAAGCGTGCTTAAGTAACGGGTTGTACAGAAAGGAATTATTTTGTCGAATAAATCAGATGACAATAAAAACTTTGCCTGTTCTTTTTGCGGAAAAACACAGCAGCAGGTTCGGAAACTGATTGCAGGTCCGGGTGGCGTGTATATTTGTGATGAATGTATTGAACTGTGTGCTGAGATTATCGAAGAAGAATTCGAAGAACTTCAGGATTCGGACATCATTGATGCAGATATCAATCTTCTGAAACCGATGGAGATTCGTGCATTCCTTGATCAGTATGTAATCGGACAAGAAGAGGCCAAGAAGGCACTTTCGGTAGCGGTTTATAACCACTACAAGAGAGTACTTGCCGGACAGGAAGGCGATGTTGAACTTCAGAAGAGCAATATTCTGATGATTGGACCGACCGGTTCCGGTAAGACGTATCTCGCACAGACGTTGGCGAAGATTTTGAATGTTCCGTTTGCAATTGCAGACGCAACTGCATTGACGGAAGCCGGTTATGTCGGCGAAGATGTTGAGAACATCCTGCTGAAACTGATTCAGGCAGCCGATTTTGACATTGACCGTGCGCAGTACGGTATCATCTATATTGATGAGATTGATAAGATTACCAGAAAAGGCGAAAATGTTTCCATCACCCGTGATGTATCCGGTGAAGGTGTACAGCAGGCTTTACTGAAGATCTTAGAGGGTACGGTGGCATCCGTGCCGCCGCAGGGCGGAAGAAAACATCCGCAACAGGAGTTTATTCAGATTGATACAACGAATATTCTGTTTATTTGTGGCGGAGCATTTGACGGTCTGGAGAAGATTGTGGAGACCCGTATCGGACAGAAGTCCATGGGCTTCAACGCAGAGGTGTCGGGTCGCCTCAATATGGATATCGGAGACCTGTTCCGTCAGGTACTGCCGCAGGATTTGGTAAAGTTCGGTATGATTCCGGAGTTTGTCGGACGTGTGCCGGTAACAGTAGCACTCGATATGCTGACGGAGGATGCGCTGGTGCGTATTCTGGCAGAGCCGAAGAATGCATTGACTAAACAGTATGCGAGATTGTTTGAACTTGAGGATGTAGAACTTGAGTTTGAAGAAGAGGCATTAAAAAAGATTGCAAAATTA
>JAZNXH010000099.1:0-7330 GCA_045593785.1 Lachnospiraceae bacterium | reverse complement strand
ACACCGATTCCGAGAACCTTGTCTATTTTACTGTACGGCGATCTTGATTTGTCAGTATTGGACGAGCTTCCTGCCAACCGCCTTCCGATTAAAAATTGCGTTGTCGGACCGGAGTATCGTCCAACAGCATATAAGTTTATCAGCAAGCAGATTGCTGAGGGGCGTCAGGCATATATTATCTGCCCGATGGTAGAGGAAAGTGAAGAAATTGAGGCAGAGAATGTCATTGACTATGCAGAACAACTGAAGGAAGCACTGGCAGAATTGCAAACAGCACAGGGGAGAAGCGCGGAAAGCGAAATGCCGCTTGTGGAATATCTGCACGGTAAGATGAAGCCGAAAGATAAAAATGATGTGATGGAACGATTCGCTTCCGGCAAGATTCAGGTACTGGTATCAACGACTGTTGTGGAGGTTGGTGTGGATGTACCAAACGCTACCGTTATGATGGTTGAGAATGCAGAACGGTTTGGACTGGCACAGCTTCACCAGTTAAGAGGACGCGTCGGACGAGGAAAAGAACAGTCATATTGTATCCTGGTGAATACTTCGGATGACCCTGAAGTACAGGCACGTCTGGATATCATGAACCGGTCGAATGACGGTTTTTACATTGCAAGTGAGGACTTGAAACTTCGCGGACCGGGTGATATCTTCGGTATCCGACAGAGCGGCGAGGCAAAATTCCATGTCGCAGATATCTTCCAGGACGCACTGATTTTAAAACAGGCAGCAGAAGCAGTAGACGGATTGACCGACCCGGAGAAGGAAGAGTTGGATACCTTGATACAGTTTGAAAAATATAGTACGACAGCATAAAAACAGTTGGAATAAAGTGTGAAATAAGATATACTATATATAATCGTGTTAAAATATTGAAAATCGTTTTGTGGAAGGCCGGAATTTTGTATGCAATTATACTCCAACCCAAAACTATATAGAATAGCGAAAGAAAATTACCGGATTCTTGCAGGGTATTGCAGTATCCTTGAGACAGAAGGATACTGGGAAACACCGGAACAAATTCTTCGTAAACCGATACGGGAAGTGTTGGATATCTATGTCCAGTCTGTTCTCGTTTCTTGTGCTGCGCATCTTCAGCGGTTGAATGAGGAAGAGTTACAGTTTATTGCGACTACCGTCACGCAGGATCGTTATGGGATGCTCGCAGAGAATACAAATCTTGTTGCAGTTTGCCAACGCGCAGAAACAGAATTAAAGAACCCGCCCATTCTGATTCAGCTTTGCGGACTTCGAGATAAGGATAAGCAGAGTGGTCTGACCGGATTGTTTTTTGACGCGCTGATGAACATTATGCTGGCATTGGCATATCTGAACGGCAATGATGGGATGAGTGTCAGCGCATATGTGAGAGAATTCTATCTGCAGATCGAAGCATTTTTGTACGTGAAGATCGTGTCCGGTGCTTTGTTAGATGAACGCTATATTTTCCGTAAAATCTGTTCCGGAGATTTGGAACAGAGTGCGGCACGAATCGAGAATGTAAATGGTGATTTCGAGTTGTACAAGAAAAAATACCTGTTCTACCGTGAACCGCTGAAGCAGGAGCAGGTAGCACTTGCCGTAGGCCCGGTTACAGTGAAGGAATCTGTGCAGGAAACCGTGCAGGAAGAAACACAAGCGGCACCGGAAGGTGAGCAGGATCGTCTGGATATGTTGCTGCAGGAACTGAACAGTCTGGTCGGACTTTCACAGGTGAAACAGGAAATTAATTCACTAATTAATCTGATTAAGGTAAGAAAGCTTCGGGAGCGCTACGGACTTCCGGATATGGAGATGTCATATCATATGGTGTTCTCAGGAAATCCCGGTACCGGCAAGACAACCGTGGCACGCCTTGTCTCGGAGATATATAAAGAGTTAGGAGTTCTGAGCAAGGGTACCCTGACAGAGACCGACCGTGCAGGTCTGGTGGCGGGGTATGTCGGTCAGACGGCTCTGAAAGTGAAGGAAGTTGTTGAAAAGGCACTTGGCGGAGTGTTATTTATTGATGAAGCATATACGCTGACTTCGTCTGAGGCAAGCAATGACTTTGGCCAGGAGGCGCTCGATACATTGGTCAAGATGATGGAAGACCACAGAGATGATCTGATTGTAATTGTGGCAGGCTATAAGGATGAGATGCAACATTTCCTGAAAGCCAATACCGGTCTGGTATCACGTTTTAATAAGTTTATAGATTTTCCGGATTACAGTCTGGATGAATTGATTGAGATTTTTCATGGAATGGCGTATCGTGCCGGATTTATTGTGGATGATGCTGCAACGCTTGCTTTGCAGGAAGAACTTGAAAAACTGGACGACAGGGCTTGGAAGAGTTTTGGCAATGCGCGCGGCATCCGAAATACGTTTGAAAAAATTGTAGTGAATCAGGCAAACCGTATTGTTACGTATCAGGAACCGACGGTATTGCAGTTGACGATGATCTGCAGAGAAGATATTGTGATTTGACAGGAGAAGTGAAGAGATGCTGAGCGTAATATATTTGCTCATATGTATGACAACCGGATATGTTCTCTGTACGTATTGTCTGCCGGATTTAGAGAAGATTACAGAAACCACGTTCCGTGGGAAAACCATAAGTTTAAACAGGGGATTTGTGTTGCTCCCTGCATGGTTTTTTAGTGGAACGCTGGTTGTGACATGGGCAAGTTATCTTCTGGCATATTTGTTCCGGAATCAAACTTCACCGCTTGCTGTTGCAAACGGTATTTCGATGAGTGTGTTTGCAGTGATATCGATACTTGGGATATGGCTGCAATGTCGGAAGAAAATCAATTGGAATATGCGTGGACAGCTTTCACGACTGACTGCCGGAGAGGTTGTTTTTCTTGGTGCGATTGTATACTTAGTATGTCGCTTGATGTGGAGAACCTTTTTTGTGGAAGACGGAACCCTGTATGTCGGTCTTTCGGTATTCAGCGATTTTGCACCGCATCTTGGTATGATCCGTTCGTTCTCACTTGGCAACAATTTTCCTACGGCATATTCTCACTACGCAGGAGAGGATATCCGTTATCATTTTATGTTCCAATTCCTTGCCGGCAATCTGGAGTTTCTCGGGATGCGTCTGGACCTGGCCTTTAACATTCCGAGCGCATTGTCGTTGCTCTCAGTGTTTTCCTTGTTGTATGTAATGGCTGTGCGTCTGTCCGGAGTCCGGGCAGTAGGATATTTGAGTGCGTTGTTTTTTGCATTCCGTTGCTCACCGAGTTTCTTTTCTTATCTTGCAGAGGTACCGAAGGGAACGCCGGTGACAGAGGCATTGCGCAACAATATCGGATTTATCGGCTATACGACACATGAGGACTGGGGACTTTGGAATCTGAATGTGTATTGCAATCAACGCCACTTGGCATTTGGTATTTGTGCATTGTTATTAGTGTTGCATTTGTTCCTGCCGCATCTGTATGCTATGGCGGAACGTTGGGAGACAGAATATCGTTCGGCGAAGCAGAACGGTTTATATGCTGCAATAGAATTTTTGAAATTCAGTCTGCTTTCGGCAGATGGTTGGAAAGCACAGAATTATCTTCGTCCGGTCGTGCTTGGTGTATTGCTTGGACTTACTGCGTTCTGGAACGGAGCCACTTTGCTCGCTGCCATTATGATTTTGTTTGTGCTTGCGATGGTATCGGATCGAAGAATTGAGTACTTAATTACTGCGATTATTACGACAATTCTATCTCTGGTACAGAACAATTTCTTTATGGAGGGGCTTGCAGTAGGCGGGGCAAAGTTTCAGTTTGGCTTTATCGCCGAGAATACCAGCCTGTTCGGAACGCTTGATTATATTGCGCGACTGACCGGAATTCTGTTCTTGGTGTTGTTGGTTGCCTTTGCCGTAGTAAAGGGCGTGAGACGTTGGATATTGCTCGCGTTTTCGGCACCATTTGTATTTTCGTTCTGCGTATCGCTTACGATGGATGTAACAGTAAATCATAAGTATATTATGGTTTCGATTATGTTAATGAATATTTTTGCTGCAATCTTGATTGTAAAGTTGTTTACGATGAAGAATGCAGTTGTGCGAATCATATGTGTCGGTGTGGTAGTGTTGATGACGATTACCGGCTTTTATGATTATCGTACCGTGATCAAACGGAATCATCCGAACTACAATCTGCAATATTCCATGGAAGATCCGTTGGTGGATTGGCTGGATGAGAATACAACTTCGCAGGATGTATTCCTGACACCTTACTATGCACTGAGTCGCGCCGTACTTGGTGGTGCGATGCTGTTTGAAGGACATGGGTATTATCCGATGACGGCAGGGTACGATACCAATAAGCGGTATGCACTGACCAAAGAGATGTATGAAGCTTCAACGGTCAGGGAATTACAGGGATTGATTGAAGAAAATGAGATAGACTATATTATTGTGGATATTGATGCCAGAGAGTCCCTTGACTATGAACTGAATGAAGCGGTATTTGAAGCGGCTTACGAGAAGGTTTATGAGGAAGGCGATGGAAAATGGAAATTAACCATATACGATACGTCAAAGCCGCTGCCAATCGGATAAGACCGCAGAAAAGCCACAGGAGACTGATACAGAAAGAAGGATAAAAGCATGGGAGATAAGCTGTATATTGTAATACCGGCGTATAACGAAGAAGAGAATATAGAAGCAGTCATCCGTGATTGGCATCCTGTAGTGGAAAAATTGGGGGAAGACAGCCGGTTGGTGATTATTAACGACGGCAGTAAGGATTCGACGTACGAGAAGATGCTGACGTTGAAAGCGGAATTTTCTCAGTTAGAACCGCTTACCAAGGAAAACTCCGGTCATGGTTCTACGATTTTATATGGTTACAATTATGCATTGCAACAAGGAGCTGATTATATTTTCCAGACCGATTCCGATGGTCAGACACTGCCGGAAGAATTTTGGCAGTTCTGGGAACTTCGTAAGGAATATGCGATGGTAATCGGACACCGGAAAGGGCGTCAGGATGGATGGTCCCGTGTATTTGTGACGAAGACACTGAAGCTGGTGTGTGCACTTTGCTTCCATGTAAATCTGACGGATGCGAATACTCCGTTCCGTCTGATGCAGAGAGAAGCGTTGGCGGATTGCCTCAAATCGGTTCCGGAAGATCACAATCTGTCCAATGTGTTGATTTCGGTGGTGTTTGCAAAGAAGAAACGTCCGGTGAAGTATATTAAGATTACGTTCCGTCCGCGTCAGGGCGGCGTGAATTCCATCAATATGAAGAAGATTTTCAAGATTGGGAAAAAAGCATGGAAAGACTTCAGGGCGATTAACCGCTGCCTGAAGTAAATGCCAAGGAGATATCAAGTGAAGAAATCAAAGAATAATGGTATAAAAGGTGTTGTGCTTGCAGTGGGATTTGTGGGCGTGATGGCATATGGGCATTCTGTGATGGGAAGCGAAGATATGGCTTCCTTCTTTCAGTGGTGGCTGACCCTCCTGGTACTCGGGGTTGGATTTCTGCCGTTTACCATGGTAATGTTCAGCCGATTTAAGGATAAAGGCTGGTTGTTTTCTAAAGCAATCGGTCTGGCTGTCAGCGGCTGGCTGATGTGGTATCTGGCATCTTGTCATCTGTTGAAGTTTACACTTGCGAATTGTTATCTGGTTACGGCAATTTGTTTTGTGCTGAACATCTTATTATTGTTTTATTGTAATCGGCAAAAAAAGGATGGTAAGATGCAGGACAGTCCGTATTTTCACATTAGTTCAGACAACCTGATATCTGCCGGGGTGACGGAACTTCTGTTTTTTGCTGCATTTCTGTTCTGGACCTACCTTCGCTGCTTTAAGCCGGAGATTATGGGAAATACCGAAAAATTTATGGACTATGGTCTGATGACCAGTATCGATAATGCAGTCTATATGCCGGCAGAGGATATGTGGTTCGCCGGAGAGGGCATCAACTATTATTATCTGGGACAATATCTGTGTACATTCTTGAAACGTCTGAGTGGCGTTGCAATGGAGGATTCTTATAATCTTTCACTTATGATGGTAGCAGGGTTTGCATTTGCGATGCCGTATTCGTTGATGAATCAGGTGGCTTCGGATTATGTAGGCCGTAGAATGATTCGTACTAAGAAAAGTGTAGAACTTATCGAGGAGCGTGCGGGCGCATGGTTTGGTCCGGTTGTCGGTGTGGTGGCAGGGCTTGCGGTATGTATCGCGGGTAATATGCACTACACGATTGTAAACGGGATTGCTCTGAAAAATGATAAGGTAAAAGAACTGCTTTCAATTGAACGGGATTTCTATTGGTTCCCGGATGCGACGCGGTATATTGGTTATGCGCCGGACCGTCCGGACAAAACGATTCATGAATTCCCTTCGTATTCGTTTGTACTCGGTGATTTGCATCCGCATGTTATAAATATTATGTTTGTGCTGACGGTAATGGCAGTTCTGTATACGATGCTGCAAGTAAGAAGCAAACAGATGGCAGAATATCGTTATCGAAAAGAAACAGCAGTTGCTTTTTCCGGAACAACAGATGCGATAATAAAAGAGGCATTTTTACCTCAGGTTATTTTGGTAGGATTTTTCATCGGCTTTTTCCACATGACAAATTATTGGGATTATCCGATTTATTTTGTGGTGTCCGGTGCGGTCATACTATTTTCCAATGCAGTAATCTGTCATTTTAAGCCCAGGGCATTGCTGCTTACAGCGGCACATGCTGTGGTTGTGCTTGGGATTTCTTTTGTTGTATCATTGCCGTTCAAATTAACGTTTGATCAGATTTCGACCGGTATCTCCATCTCATTAAAGCATTCGCCGTTGCATCAGCTGGTAATATTGTGGGGACTCCCAATCACTGCTGTGATTACATTCCTTGTTATCATGATTCGAAAGCTGAACCGCTCGGAAAAATTACAGAGCCGGAAAGCAAAGAAGTCCGCACAAACAGAAGTACAGACAGAAGAGTCCTTTGCAGAAAAGTATCCCGCGCTGGATTGGTTGTATCGATTGATTGCATCATTAGAGGCCTCGGATTTGTTTGTATTGACACTGGGACTTTGTGCCTGCGGATTGATTCTGCTCCCGGAACTGGTGTATGTCAGGGATATTTACAGTGGTGACTATAAGCGTGCCAATACGATGTTTAAGCTGACGTATCAGGCATATATTATGTTTGGTATGTGCATGGCGTACATTTCGTTCCGCTTATTGCGCTTCCGTGAAAAGTTGTCCCAGGGTGTATTTGCAGTAGTAGTGTTGGTGTTGCTGGCATCTACATTCGGATATTTCGGAGTCGCGACGGACAGTTGGTTTGGGGATTATACGGACAAGTCACGCTATCAGGGGCTG